>NZ_JASJVC010000113.1:0-7079 GCF_035019905.1 Sphingomonas sp. 10B4
CAGGCCATGATCATGGTCGCCATGGGCGGACTCATGCTACGCAGAAACGCCCATCCGTGATTTTCCAAACGGACTCTAAGAAGCCAGAACGCCGGCTGCCTAAGCAGAGCTCGTATCGGCGTCCGGCGCCCCAAAGCCTCTGATCCAGAAGGCAGACGCTCAGATGATATCCAGACCCCTGCTTCGGCTATCCGCGCGTGTGCGCTTATGATCCCAGATGACCCTACTTCTCAAGAGGTGGCACTTGCGGGTGCCGTGCGTAGCAATGCCGAAATGCATGAAGAACTCGGGCTGCTGATCGACGGTGCCACCAATTACGCGATCTATATGCTCGACCCGGAGGGCCGCGTGACGATCTGGAATTGCGGCGCGCAAAAGATCAAAGGCTGGACCGAAGAAGAGATAATTGGCCGTAATTATTCGATCTTTTATCCTCCCAGCGATGTCGCCGCGGGTAAACCCGCGGGAGACCTGGCACGTGCCAACGTCGAGGGCAGCATTGAGGAGGAGAGCTGGCGGATTCGCAAGGATGGTTCGGAATTTCTTGCCAGCGTGACGATCACCGCGCTGCGCGGTGAGAATGGCGCGCTGCGTGGCTTCGGCAAGGTCGTCCGCGACATCACCGACCAGAAGGCGGCCGCGGCAGCTGTCTCCCGCCGGGAACACCATCTCCGTTCGATTCTGGCGACGGTGCCGGAGGCGATGATCGTGATGAACGGAACCGGCACGGTATCTTCTTTCAGCAGCACCGCTGAAACGATGTTCGGCTACCTCGAAGCCGATGTGGTCGGCCGCAACGTCAGCATGCTGATGCCGCAGGGCGAGCGCCAAGCGCATGACGGCTATTTGAGCAGTTATCTGCAGACCGGTGTTCGCCATATCATTGGCAGTATCCGCGCTACCACGGCACTTCGCTCGACTGGCGAGGAATTTCCGATCGAGCTGTCGGTCGGCGAAGTGTCGATCGCAGGCGAACGCATCTTCACCGGTTTTATCCGCGACCTCACTTCCCGCCGCGAGGATGAGCGCAAGATGCAGGAACTTCAGTCCAAGCTGGTCCATGTCTCCCGCGTCAGCGCGATGGGGACAATGGCGTCGACGCTCGCGCATGAGATCAACCAGCCGCTGACTGCGATCGCCGCCTATCTCGAGACAAGCCGAGACATGATCGGCGAGAGCGCAGATCCGTTGCTTGCCGAAATCTCCGAAGCGCTCGACCTGGCCGCGGCCCAGACTCTGCGGGCCGGTGAAATCATCCGCCGGTTGCGGTCGTTCGTCGATGGCGGCGACACCGGATTTCGCCTGGAGCGCCTCGACGCGTTGGTAAACGAGGCGACGAGCCTTGGCCTGCTCGGAGCGCATGAAGCCGGGATCACTGTAACGATGACGATCGCGGCAGGGCTAGACCATGTCCTGGTCGATCGCATTCAGATCCAACAGGTGCTGGTCAATCTGATCCGCAATGCGATCCAAGCGATGTCGACCTCGTCGACCAAGCATCTGACGATTTCGACCGCCCCGGATCGCGAGGGTTGGGTGCGAGTGAGCGTCAGCGATACCGGTAGCGGCATCGAGGATGCGGTTCGCGAGCGTCTGTTCGAGGCATTCGCGACCACCAAGGAGAGCGGCATGGGTCTTGGCCTGTCGATTTGCCGTACTATCGTCGAAGCGCATGGCGGCCGCATCTGGGCCGACGCAGTACCTAACGGTGGCACGGTCTTCCATTTTTGCGTTCCACTCGCTGGAGAAGACGAATGACCGATACCGACCGCATCGTTCATATCGTCGACGACGACGAGGGCATCCGCCAGTCGATCGGCTTTATGCTCCGCAAGGCCGGACACTTCGTGAAGACCTATACCTCGGGCACCGAATTCCTGGCGGTCGTCGACCGCGAGATGCGAGGCTGCATTCTGCTCGACGTCCGCATGCCCGGAATCGACGGACTGGAAGTGCAGGACCGCCTGTCGTCGCATGGAATCGCACTGCCGGTTATCATGCTCACCGGCCACGGCGATGTCACGCTGGCGGTTCGCGCAATCAAGGCCGGGGCTCTGGAGTTTCTGGAAAAACCGTTCGAGCGCGCCGCGTTGCTCGCGGCGATCGACGCGGCGTTCAAGCATGCCGCGCGCGACAAGCGCGACCATGTGGCCTCTGCGGACGCGGTAGTGCGGCTCGCAGCGTTGACCCCGCGCGAGCGCGACGTGCTGGACGGCATGGTGCTCGGCCGCCCCAACAAACTGATCGCGTTCGATCTTGGTATTGCGACCCGGACCGTCGAGGTCCACCGGGCGAACCTGATGGATAAGGTCCATGCCCGCAGCCTGTCCGATGTATTGCGCATCGCGTTTGCCGCAGGGCTTGGCGAGGCGGCTTAATCGTGGCCGCACCCCTCGCTTAATACGTAAAGACAGCGCCAGGCAGAACATGCGACCCTTGAATCTTACAAGGAATTGGCATGAATATGAAGGACATTACCCCTCCGGAAAGCATCGGCGTCTCGCTCGTCGATGGCGATAACGATATCCGGCACGCGCGACAGATCATGCTGCGCTCGGAACGCTATGACGTACGATCCTATGCAACCTGCGCCGCACTCCTCGCCGACCCTCGCTCGCGTGATTATGCCTGCATCATCGTTGATATCGATATGCCCGAGGTCGATGGCCTCGAACTCCTGCGCGAGATGCGCGCCACCGGCTGGCGGGGCAAGGGCATCCTGCTAGGCGGCCTGGACCCCGAAGGCAAGCTCGCCCAGGAAGCGGCAGAAAATGGCGACAAGGTGGTCGATCGCAATATCGGCGATCGCCCCCTCGTCGCAGCGATCGCCGCATCGGTCGATCGCAGTTGGAGCAGCTGGACCGCCGCGGGATAACCACTGCCGAAGACGTTGAAGGATTAAGAGTATTCCCACCGAAACCAGGCCCGTACCCCTTTGGGGTGCCAAGCGCATGCGACTTGCCGTCGAAGCGGCCGGCATCGCGCTGTGGTCCTGGAACATGAAAAACCGACGTCAGGCACGCCAGTTAGCGGCGGACTCTGGGGATATGTCTGTGCAATGCGCACACCAAGCTATGGCAGACGGATATGCGGTGCGCATATTCGCCTTAACGGGTGCGTTAATTTAGGCCACACACGTATATATAGGCCCCGGTCTGGTAGGGATCGTCCACGCCATCCATCCTGTCTGAGCCCTGCCGATAAGGGGGTGGCCATTCACGTGATCGCGATACGCTGGCGATGAACTCTCGAGAGCATCTCGTTGAAGCCGCATATCCCGTTGACGTGCCGATACCGGCTGCTGGCCTGCCGATCCTAAAATCGGGAAGTATGCAGGCGCGGATCTGGTACGTGTTTCCCGATTCCAGACGTGCCGCCGGTTGCCCTCTACTTAAATCCCGATCCCGCCGATCCGGCGGCGAACCAGGAAATGATAATGGACCTCGAGGACGCAGAGTTTCAGTACTTGCAGGAGCGTGTGGTGCGGTCGCTGAGCATGGCGGGCACCGCGACGGGTTGCGCGCGTATGGTCCATGAGGATCTGGCCGCTCGCTACTCCGCTCGGCTCGAAACCATATTTCGGGAACATGCAGAGCAAACCGCGGTGTCGATCATTACAGAACAACCAAATTCGGCTGCAGTGCCTCTGTTCGTCGACGTGATAAGATCGTTCGCGTTGCCTCCGATGATGCAGCAGCCGAGATGATCGTGCGGTGTCTCGCTGTGCTGCTCGCGCTTGCTGGCACGACGGCCGCCGTCGGACAGGCCCTGCCTGTAGCGGTCGACGGACAGATCGAACACATGAAGCCGGGCGAGTTCCTATGGGCCCCCCAGATCGCGCCCGAGGGTCCCGTTACCGTGATTGTCAGTCTGAAGACGCAGCGCGCTTATGCCTATCGCAACGGCGTGCCGATTGGAGTTTCGACGATTTCCAGCGGTACTCGCGGCCACGCGACCCCGACCGGCGTATTCACCGTTCTGCAAAAAGCGGTGGATCATAAGTCTAACCTCTACTCCGACGCGCCGATGCCGTTCATGCAGCGTCTCACATGGGGCGGCATTGCGATGCATGGCGGCAATCTTCCCGGATATCCGGCATCGCACGGCTGCATCCGCCTGCCCCGGGCGTTCGCCAAACTGCTGTATGGGATAACGCGTCTCGGCATGACCGTGGTCATCACCGACGATGCCGCGGTGCCGGTTGCCGTGCCCACCCCGCCGCTCCTCTCCGGGGCCGCCGAAGCAGCCGCTCGCCCCTTCGTCTGGCACCCGGAGCGCGCCCCGAGCGGCCCGGTTTCAATCGTCGTAAGCGGCCGCGACCGGCGGCTGATCGTCCTGCGCAACGGTGTCGAGATCGGCTCCAGCGCAATCGCGATCGATGGTCCGGTGACAGTGACCGAAGCCTTCACGCTTGGCACGAAGGACGCCAGCGGCGCACACTGGCTCCGCCTGCCGCTGCCTGGACAGGCACTAGGTGCCTCGGCCGAACTGTCGGCGCAGGACGAGGCAAGAGGACACCTCCCGCCAGGCTTCGGCGCATTGTTGGAAACGGTCCTCACGCCCGGCACGACCTTCCTGATCACCCGCGATACGCTGAAGGACGCCGGCACCGGTAATCCCATCACGGTCATCGCCGCCGATGGACCATAAGGCCGACCGATCACCGGCGGACGGCCGTCATTCCTGATTGATAAGCACATTTTCCGCATTTAATGCGTGGCGCTATGCCAGAGCGGTGCCGCAAAGGTGTGGATAGGCGTCGAAATCGATCCCCGTCTATTTGCGGCACAGATATTTGAAAACGCGAGAGAGTATTTGGTCTGATGTGATCCCGATCGGCGCCGATTAAGACCCCCGCCAACCTAGATTTTGCTAATCTTTACAGTCACTTAATTCGACCTCGGCGGGGTTCGCGCTTGGACGCCTATCCAGAGCACGGGCTGCAGGCGCAGGTCGCCGAGATCGCCGCGATGGCCCGTGCGGTCGCCGACCGCACGGGCGCTATCGAAATACTCGTCTGCGTCCCCGCAACGCTGATCACTTTGGCGGTGCAGGCGGCCGGCAGCTCGATCGAAGTCGGCGCCAAGGACTGCAGCGCCGAGGAAGCGGGCCCTTTCACCGGCGACATCGATGCTGAGATGCTGCGCGACGCAGGTGCTACGAGCGTGATCCTCGGCCACTCCGAGCGCCGCCACGGGCATCACGAAACCGACGCGATGGTAGCTACCAAGGTGACAGCGGCGTGGCAACACGGTCTTGCGACAATCGTCTGCATCGGCGAGACTGCGGCGCAGCGACACGCTGGCAACGCGCTGAAGGTCTTCGGCGATCAGCTGGCGGCGAGCCTGCCCGACATACCAGCCAATGCGGATACCTCGATCGCCTATCAGCCGCTCTGGGCGATTGGTTCCGGCACGACGCCGACGCGCGAGCAAATCGCCGAAGTCCTCGCGCACATATTCGGCACCGCCGTTACCGATATCCGATCGACCGAGGCTTGGACGATAGCAGTCCAAACGAAACGATCCGGCGTTTGAGCGAGAAAAATGGCATTCTGCGTACAATTGCCACGACACGGAAGAACGTCACACCGAGTCCAATCCTTATTACCGTCTTGCTGATCACACTCTTAGTTATGACCATGGGCACCTGTTGGTTTGGCCTCCTGCGCTGACCGCATAGCTGCCCGCCGCCGTCGTGCTACATTAGGGTCGGGCCCGTATGTACGTGACCGGTGCATCCCGATTTAACCCGGACATTGGGGGGCGCTCATGGCTGTGCGAACAACCCCTAGCCAACGCGCTCAGGATCGAGCGCGAGACTATCGGCGGCAGCGCTGAGATGACCGCATCAAGTGCGCTAGGCCGTAGACTCATAAGCGCGGAGCCACAGCCGTATTGAGGCGAGTTGGACCATCGCGAGGAAGTTCCCGGCGAGCTTGTCGTAGCGGGTGGCGACGCGCCGGAAGTGCTTGAGCTTGCTGAAGAAGCGCTCGACGAGGTTGCGCTCGCGATAGAGGACTTTGCTGAAGCAGGGTTTCCATTTGCGATTGGCTTTGGCGGGGATGTTCGGCACCGCGCCTTGCGCCTCGATCAGATCGCGGATCCCGTCGGCGTCATAAGCTTTGTCGGCCAGGACGATGGTGCGGGGATCGAGGCGATCCAGCAGCCTGTATGCGGCGGGCCCATCGTGCGCCTGACCTGCTGTCAGGCTGAGCCGGATCGGGAGCCCTTGCGCATCGACGACCGCATGGATCTTGGTCGTGAGACCACCTCGGGAGCGCCCGAGGCAGTGATCCAGCCCCCCCTTTTTGCCGTCGCAGCCTGCTGGTGCGCCCGGATGGAAGTGCTGTCGATCATCTGGATGTCGCCGTCGTACGCCGCCGTGATGGCGTCCATCAGCCGGTCCCAAACGCCGGCTTTGCGCCACCGCGAAAAGCGGTTGTAGCAGGTGGTGCGCGGGCCATATCGCTCGGGAAGATCGCGCCACGGCGCGCCCGACCGCAACACCCAGAAGATCCCGTTCAACACTCGACGATCATCAACGCGCGCGACGCCTCTCGGCTTGTTGGGCAACAGCGGCTCGATCACACGCCACTCAAAGTCGGTCAGATCATATCGGCTCATACCGAGCCTGAACCAGAAAAGCCCGATCCTGGGAATCCCGCTTATGGGTTCACGGCCTAGTCGGGCGGGGGTCGCGCCTGAAATATCTGCCCCCCCCCCCGTTGGGACTTACCAGTCCCGCAGACCGCCATGTAGTCCGGCAAAGCCACTACCATGTCGCGGCAGCTTTCCGGTACGCATACGCAGCGATCCCACATTTGCTGCAGAGCTAAGGCAACATCGTCAACGTATGCTGCCACGGTCGCGGATCCCCCTCTTGCACTTGTACGACTTCGAACGCCCGAGGTTCGGGATAATGACGTGGTGATGTGATGGAGGTGCTAGGTTGCGGCCGCTGTAATTCGGACCTGCACGACGCTTCAACGACCGGAGCGGTGTGAACCGTCCCGGGTTTCCTAGAGGCTATTTGGTTTGAGTCATGCAACCATATCCAGGTTCTCAAGGGCTGCATAG
>NZ_JASJVC010000114.1:0-6746 GCF_035019905.1 Sphingomonas sp. 10B4
CTGCGCCCGATCGTGCAATATCTTCACGTGCTGTATTGCGATTAGAATAGCTGCTCGATTCCAGCGAAAATGCCTCGGCCACGTGCAAGCTGCGGTGTGCCGCCTCCCAATGCCGTACCGTCGCGTAGCTGATACCGCGCGTTAAAGGCGTTAATCAGGTCCAAGCGCAGGTTGAGAGGTTTGCTGGCAAGACCGGACAGGCGGTACAGGCCGGCGATGTTAATCTGGACATAGTTTGGCAGGGTCGCATCGTTGACAGTGCCGCTCGCGCGCGTTGCCCGAACACCGCTTCCATAAAGCATGTCACTCGACAGACGCAGGCGGTCTAAGCGGTAGGATACGCCTCCCGAGGCAGTCGCGGTCTGATCCTGGTCGATCGGAACATAGCGCGTGGCGATGTTGGCGAGGTAAGGCGCAGCGAAGAGCGCCCGGCTCGATATGATGTCGCGGCCTTCGGTGCGCGCAATGCTGAGATTGGACCATGCGGCGAAAGGACCATTCGCATAGGTCATGGTGAACTCAATACCCTTGCTGCGCCCTGATGCGAAATTGTAGAACAACTGCTGTGATCCCTGCCCGAACGGAGCGTCGACCAGCATATCGCGGGAGCGCCTAATATAGCCATCAATGCCGAGGGTCAGACCCCCGCGCGTTCGTTGCAGCCCAATATCGTAATAGTCATCCGTCTCGGGATGTAGCGGGCCGCCTGCGTTCCCCCCGCCGCTCTCCGCTAGCGTCAACGCCTCCTGCGATGCGGGCACGAAATACCGGGCGTATCCGCCGTGCATGTCGATCCCGCCGCCTGGCGACCAAATAAGATCTAGGCGTGGGCTAAGACGATCGCCACCACCAGTGCCGCTGACGTGATCGAACCGTAGCCCGCCATTGACGACAACGCCGTCGAGCGGCCGCCATTCGTCCTGCACAAACCCCGTTGCGATCGTCCGGTGCTCGGTCGAGTGCTCCGCCTCCACTTGAGTAGATGACACTGTGCGGCCCCCATCGAAGCTGATAACCGCGCCGCTGCGAAGCGTATGTCGCGGGCTTGCGACATAGGCCGCTTCGATCTGCAAACCTCCAGTCAGGCCGCTGGTATCGGCCGCCTGAATGAGGCTCGGCGCGATGCGGTCCCCGACCGTATTCAGCCGCGAATAGCGCGCGAACGCCGATGCCTGCAACGTCAGGTCGCCGGCCGTCCGCAGAATGTTTGCAAGCGCGTAGTCAGCATTCTGGGTCTCTGTTCCGTGCGGAGCCGGATCAGTGGCCAGGGCGGGAAGCTGGAAGCGTTCGTTGGAAGTGCCGAGGATCAGCGATACGCGTGTTTGGTCATCGATAATCCGATCGAGATAGCCGAATCCATCGAACTGGTCGGTCCTGTCATGCGCGGGGATCGCGCTCCGATCAGGTGCTGACAGTCCAACATCGTTGTGGCGGTAGCTACCCGAGACGAACAGGTTCGTTTTCCCGAACGCCCCGCCATATTCAAATGCTGGCTCGATCTCGCTCTGGCTGCCGCCATAAATTTCAGCCTGTCCGCCCCGATCGAACACCCCGCTTTTGGTCGTGATATTCACCACGCCGCCTGCGTGAAGCCCATATTGGGCTGGGAGTGCTCCGGCAACGAGCTGGACGCGATCGACGAAACGCGCGCTGAGGCTTTCCCCCAGGTCGCTCAACCCATCGGGTACAATGACGTTGTTGATGCGGTATTGCAGATCGCCCTGTGCGCGAACGCGGAGCGAACCGTTACCCGACTGGGTGACGCCTGGTGCTTGAAGAAGGATTTGGGCCAGGGTCGTCGTTTCCCCGCCGGGACGTTTTTCAATCGCGTCGTTGGTCAACGTATAGGTCGAAGCGCCGAGGCTTGGATCAACCGCAGCCCGCGCCTTGTCCAGCCGCTCAGCCTGCACGATGATATCGCCGACCGGTGCTGGACCATCATCGCCATCATCATCGCGCTTGGCAGTTGCGGGTGGAACGACGGGCGGGGCGGGCACGGCGATAGGTGTCGATGGCGACGAGGATATGGCAGCCGTTAAGGGTGCTGCGGACGCTTGCGTTGGTGCAAGACGAACAGGTTTTTCGTCATCATCGTCATCGTCGTCCCGACGAGGAGCAGAATTGCTCTTGGGTTTTGCTGGAGGCGAAAAATGGCGGCTCGGCTTCTTGGCGGTGCGGACTGGTTTGTCATGATCGTCGTCCCGAGATTGCGCAGCGTGGGCGAAAGCTGGAGCCAGCGTTGTCAGTGACGCCGATGCGAGTAGCAGGGAGACGATAGGCAAAGATGTCATTGAAAGCCCGTGCCGCTAGAAGGAAGGTCTTCAGGGCCTGTGGCGGTGTTCGTTTAAGGCAGTTTTATGGACGGTCGAACTGTCTTGGCGGAGAAATCAAATGCGCGTTCTGGTGGTGGAGGACGAGCCGCGAATGGCCGAACTGATCGCCGGCATCATAGATCGGGCGGGGTTTGTCGCTGATACAGTGCCTGGCGTTGCGGACGCCGATCATGCCCTGGAGTTCCTTCCCTACGATGCGGCTGTGCTGGACCTCGGCTTGGCCGATGGTGACGGCCTGACGCTGCTGGCCCGGTTACGCGCGCGGCGGTCGGGCCTGCCGGTGCTCGTGCTGACCGCGCGTGACACGCTCGATGATCGCGTCGCCGGGCTGGACGCTGGCGCGGACGATTATCTGATCAAGCCATTTGCCGGCGCTGAACTCGTCGCCCGATTGAAGGCATTGCTGCGGCGACCTGGCCATTCGCTGGGCGTCCTGCTTGAAGCAGGAACACTGACGTTCGATACGATCGGCCGGGAAGCCAGAGTTGGCGGAAAGGTTTTGCCCCTAGCGCGTCAGGAACTGGCAATTCTCGAACATTTGTTGCGTCGGTTTGGCCGCGTCGTGCCGAAGGCACTCCTTGAAGAAAAGCTCTATGGCGACGGCGGCGAGCTGGAATCGAACGCGATCCCGGTTCATGTCCATCATCTGCGAAAGAAGCTTTCAGACGCGGGTGCCGGGTGCACGATCCACACCGTTCGTGGGGTCGGCTATTTTCTAATGGACGGTATTACGGAGTGAAGCTGTTCCGAAAGGGTTCGTTGGAGGGACGCTTGGTCGGACGGCTCGCCGCATTGAGCATCGTCGCCATGGTCGTCGGCTTCGCCGGGTTAGTGATCAAGGCCTACCGGATTGCCCATGGGCTCTCGGACGAGGGTCAAGCAGACGTATTCGTCGAAGAATTCATGATGGAGGCGGCGTGGAGCTTTCCACTCTTTGCAGCCGTCGTACTTGCGACGGTTGTCGTGACAGTGCGGACCAGCCTCGCGCCGCTCAAACAGGCATCTGATCGTGCGAGCCGGATCGACCCGACTTCGCCTGGGGTGAGGCTCGACAATGTCGGCGTGCCAAGCGAATTGCTATCGCTGGTCGCAGCGATCAACGAGGCGCTGGAGCGGCTTGAACGCGGGTTCGAGACTCAACGCCGCTTCACCGGGGATGCCGCGCACGAGCTGCGCACGCCGCTCGCCATTTTGACGTCCGGGTTGGAAGCGTTGCCGGAGAGTGACGAGGTGCGCCGCCTCCGTCAGGACGTGATGCGGATGACGCGGCTGGTAGAGCAGCTCCTTCGGATCGCACGGCTCGACGCCCTGCCGCTCGACACGCGCCCCACGGTCGACCTGGGAGAAATCGTAACAACGGTGGTCGAGCAGCTCGCGCCATGGGCGGTAGGATTGGGGTGCACGATCGCGTTGGAGCCGCCACCTGCGCCCATCGTAATCTCGGGCGACGCCGATGCACTTGCCAGCGCGGTCCGCAATTTGATCGAGAATGCGGTTCATCACACGTTGGCTGGGACCGAAGTGATCGTTGCGGTCAACGCTCCAGCGCAGGTTCGCGTGATTGACCACGGCCCCGGAATCCCTGAAGGCGACCGAGCAAACGTCTTTTCGCGCTTCTGGCGAGCGCCCGGCCAGGCGCGAACCGGAGCCGGTCTCGGCTTGGCGATCGTAGCGCAGGTCGCACAAGCGCATCGCGGTAGCATCAGGATTGAAGATGGACCGCAAGCGGGCGCGAATTTTGTTCTGAACTTCAAGCCGAGCGGCCAGTAAACCAAGCGTCGCTCGTCACCGCTGAAGAGTGATGATTATAAAACCCGCCCGGCACTCGGGCAAGTTCCCGGTGGAGGGAAGCATGAACACGCCTATGTCACCAGGTCTGCGCCGCGCCGTGCGAACGGTCGCGCTGCTCAACCTTGGCTATTTCGGAATTGAGTTCGCTGTCGCGCGGACCATCGGTTCGGTGTCGCTGTTCGCTGATAGCGTCGATTTCCTTGAAGACACGTCGGTCAACCTGCTCATCCTCGTCGGGCTAGGGTGGGCTGCGCGATCACAGGCGAAGCTCGGCATGGCACTGGCGGGCATTCTGCTCGTGCCCGGCATAGCGACACTATGGATGGCTTGGTCGAAGTTCAGCGTGCCCACCGCGCCCGATCCGGTTCCCCTGACACTTGCCGGCCTGGGTGCGCTCGCGGTCAATTTGACCTGTGCCTTCATGCTCTCCCGCTTTCGCCATCATAGCGGAAGCCTGACGCGAGCGGCGTTCATGTCAGCGCGCACGGAACGTGTCAATGATTTTGAGACAGCCGGATCGGGAGTTTAGACTTGCGTTTGGAGCTTGTTTATCGGTGGATTGATCCAGACAGCGGTTGGTTTTTGTGGAGGCTGGGGCGGTTTGTTGACGAAGCGCTCGGGGTTGGTCTGGAAAGCCTGATCGAGGATGGTCTGGCGGGCGTCATAGACGAGGTCGGCCTGACCATAATGAACCTGGTCGGGCGTCATCAGGCCGATGCCGAGATGATGGTGGTCGCAGTTATACCATTTGAAGAAGTGTCGGCAGAACGTCTTTGCGTCTTGGATGCAGCCAAAGCGCTTTGGGAACTGGGGCTGATATTTCAGCGTTCGAAAATGGCTCTCCGAGAAGGGATTGTCGTTTGAGGTGTACGGCCGGCTGTGCGATTTGGTGACGCCGAGATCGGCGAGCATGAGCGCGGTGGCCTTGGCTTTCATCGATGGGCCACGATCGGCGTGGAGGGTGAGCTGGCCCGGGACGACCTCATGCTTGGCGACGCAGTCTTCGAACAATGGCCTGAACAGAGCGGCGCTTTCGGTGTCGGCGATGTGCCATCCAACCACGCGTCGGCTGAAGATATCAATAATGACATAGAGGTAGAAGTAGGTCCATTTGCTTGGCCCCATCAGCTTGGTGATATCCCACGACCACACTTGATTAGGGCCTTCGGCCAGAAGCTCGGGTTTCTGGCAAACCGGATGGCGCAGTTGCTGTCGGCGCTCCCGCACTTCGTGATGCTCGTGGAGAATGCGGTACATGGTTCGGATCGAACAATGGTAAATGCCTTGATCGAGCAGTGTCGCGTAAATCTCAGCCGGTGCGAGATCGGCAAAGTGCGGCTCGCGGAGCAGGTCGATGATATGTCGACGCTCCGGTCCCAGGATCGTACGAGGCGGCGCAGGCCTTTGGCGACGATCCGCCCGAGGTTTCGCTGCGGCCACGTGACGCCGGTGAAAGGTCGCACGCGACACGCCCAGCGCGTCGCAAGCCGCCGCAATTATGCCGGACCTGGGTCCGAGGGTCGCCAGGGCGTCCATCACGGCTTCTCGTCGTCCGTGATCGGAAAGCCTATCAAAAGTGAGACTTTTTTTTGAATCTCTATTACCGCTTCAGCGCGCTCGAGCCGCTGCTGGAGGCGCTTGTTGTCGCGCTGCAGCCGAGCGTGGTCTGCCGATAGCGGGTTGGGTGCCACTGCCTTGGGACCACGCTTTGCGTTATTCAGTCCTTCAGACGCTCCGGCAGCGCGATGCCGCCGCCACTCGGTGATCGACGAGGAGTAAACCCCCTCACGACGCAGGATCGCGCCGATCGCTCCCGGAGTGCAGACCGCACGATCCAGCTCATCGAGGATCCGCAGCTTGTATTTGGCGCTGAAGTTCCGGCGATGCGGCCGGTCGGATAACTCAGGCGATGCAGCCGCTGGCGCTGCCACCAGCATCGGCCTGCGGCCTTCTTCGGTGGCAGCGCCAGCGGCTGCGGGGATCTCTTCGTCTGTAATGCGCGGCATAACCATCGTGATATCTCATCCGCGCCCTCAAGGGTAAATTACCGGCAGCGCGTTGTCTCATCATCGTTGGCACGGAGGGGAGGCTGCGACCATTGGGGGCATATCCGAGCGGCGGGGTTCCGCCCATCCACATGCCCTTAGCCTTGGAAGCGGCGATCTTGTCACGGATACGCTCGGCGGTGACTTCGCGCTCGAATTGGGCGAAGCTCAGCAGCATGTTGAGGGTCAGCCGCCCCATGCTGGTGGTGGTGTTGAACGACTGGGTTACCGAGACGAAAGACGTACCCGCCGCATCGAACGCTTCCACCAGCTTGGAGAAGTCGAGCAGCGAGCGCGTCAGTCGGTCGACCTTGTAGACTACGATGATGTCGATGCGGCCTGCCTTTACCTCGGCCAGCAGCCGCTGGAGCGCCGGGCGCTCGAGCGTGCCACCCGATAGGCCGCCATCGTCATAGATGTCGGGGGATCCCACCCAGCCTTCGCTGGCCTGACTCTTTACATAGGCAGCACATGCTTCGCGTTGCGCGTCGAGCGAGTTGAGAGGTGGCTCGGTTCATTTGAACAGCTCGGCGCGATTGCTAAGTGGAGCGTCCGCCGGTTTCATGCCGCTGCGAGA
>NZ_JASJVC010000115.1:0-6739 GCF_035019905.1 Sphingomonas sp. 10B4
CCCTGAATCAATGACTTGGGCTGGCGTCAAGCTAACCCGCTGATACCACTCAACTTAGTTTCGGATCGGGCTCTTAGAGATGGAACGGAGTTGAAGTTAAACATGGACTTCGGTGTTGCACAACGGGAACTGGCCAATAAACGACCGTTCGCGGGAGGTGTTACAACCGCTCGGTTTTGCTTTATTACAGGTTGCTGCCGGGCCTTCGCGAGCAGTTTCCCTGACGATTGCAAGCGCCTACAGCTAGGTAGATTCCGAAGGTTAGCTTCCTTGTTCCAAATCATTAGCTGTCAGTTCCCCAACCCCGAAGGAACTGATCATGCCACAAGCATCGCACACCAAGGCCGCCGAGCATCATGAAGCGACGGCCAAGACGCACCGCACGGCCGCCGAGCATCACGGTAAAGGCGATCATGCCAAGGGGCTGGAGCACTCGACCAAGGCGCACGGTCAGTCGGAAGCGGCACACAAGATGTCGACCGAAGCGCACGGCAAAAGCGTTGCGCACGCTAAGAAGTGAGCATATTGGAGCGGGTTCGTCTCGCTCCAATTTTCCTGCCCGACATTGGCATCACGACCAAGCGGAGAACGATCTTGTTTCGTGATTTACTGGTCCACGTCGATGGAAGCGAAGCGGCGCGCGCGCGCGTTCGCCTCGCTATTCGACTGTGCTTGTTGAGTGGATGCGCCGGTGACAAAGCAGGCCATCGGAACGCCGGCGCGGTGCTGAGCGTGGCGGAGTAAAATCCAGCCGTTGGTAAGGCTGCTTCTTTTAGGAGCGGCCGGGGATGTTTGGCGTGGAGAGTTATGCCGCCGTTCGGCGCTTCGTGTTCGTTGAGGGTCACAGCCGTCGCGAGGCGGCGCGTGTGTTCGGGCTGAACCGGGAGACGGTGGCCAGGATGTGCCGGTTCTCGTTGCCACCGGGATATACGCGCAAGGAACCGGCGGCGAAGCCGAATCTGGGGCCGCTGCTGCCTGTGATCGATGCGATCCTGGCAGCGGACCAGACAGCGCCTGTGAAGCAGCGGCATACGGCCAAGCGGATCTTCGAACGGCTGCGCGACGAGCATGGCTTTGCCGGCGGATATACCGTGGTGAAGGATCATGTCCGGCTTTGCCGGGCGCGCGGGCGCGAGACGTTCGTGCCGCTGGCACACCCGCCGGGTCATGCGCAGGTGGATTTTGGCGAGGCGGTCGGCGTGATCGGCGGGGTGCGCCAGAAGATCCACTTCCTGTGCATGGACCTGCCGCAGTCGGATGCCTGCTTTGTGAAGGCCTATCCGCGCGAGACGACGGAGGCGTTCCTCGACGGGCATGTGTCGGCGTTCGCATTCTTCGGCGGCGTGCCGCTGTCGATCCTGTACGACAACACGACGATCGCGGTGGCAAAGATCCTGGGCGACGGGAGGCGCGAACGCACGCGTGCCTTCACCGAGTTGTGCAGCCATTACCTGTTCCGCGATCGCTTCGCGCGACCGGCCAAGGGCAACGACAAGGGCAAGGTCGAAGGGCTGGTCAAGTTCTCGCGCGCCAACTTCATGGTGCCGGTCCCGCACGCTGCCAGCTTCGACGATCTGAACATTATGCTGGAAGAGCGCTGCCGCGCTCGACAGCGCGATCATGCCGGCCGCCATGCCGAGACGATCGGCGAGCGTCTAGTGGTCGATCGCGCAGCGCTGCAACCGCTGCCGGCGGTGCCGTTGGAGCCCTGCGAGAAGCGCAGCGGGCGGGTCTCGTCGATGGCGCTCGTGCGCTATCGGACCAACGACTACTCAGTGCCGACCGCTTACGGCTTCCAGGACGTGGTGGTGAAGGGCTTCGTCGCCGAGGTGGTGATCCTGTGCGGCGGCAAGGAGATCGCTCGCCACCAGCGGTGCTATGGCGAGGGCGTGTTCGTCGCCAACCCGCTCCACTATCTGGCGTTGATCGAGACCAAGCCCGGCGCGCTCGACCAAGCCGCAGCGTTGCAGGGCTGGGCGTTGCCGGATGTGTTCCAGCACCTGCGACACCTGCTCGAAGCTCGGATGGGCAACCGGGGCAAGCGTGAGTTTATCCAGGTGCTGCGCCTGCTGGAGGCGCTGCCGCTCGACGTCGTCACGGGCGCGGTGACCCATGCGATCCAGATCGGTGCGGTCGGGTTCGATGCGATCAAGCTGATCGCGCTGGCGCGCATCGAGCGGCGACCCGCCCGGCTCGACCTGGCGGCGTATCCGCACCTGCCGCGAACAGCGGTGAAGACGACCTCGGCCGCCGACTACGCGGTGCTGGCGGCATGAGCGGCGCACCTGATACGATGCCGGTCGGCACGATGAGCGGCACGCCGCAGGTGCTGCTGGCCCATCACCTCAAGCAGTTGAAGCTGCCCACCGTGCTGCGCGAGTATGACAAGGTGGCCCGCGAGTGCGCGCACGATGGCACCGATCACCCGCGCTATCTGTTGCGGCTTATCGAGCTCGAGCTGATCGATCGCGAACGGCGCACGATCGAGCGGCGTATCAGGGCGGCACGGTTCCCGGCGGTGAAGAGCTTCGACACGTTCGAGTTTACCGCCATCCCGAGCCTCAACAAGATGCTCGTCCTGGAGCTTGCCCGCTGTGAGTATGTTCTGCGGCGCGAGAACATCATCGCGCTAGGCAACAGCGGCACGGGCAAGACGCATGTCGCGCTCGCCCTCGGCCTGGCCGCCTGCCAGAAGGGCTTTACGGTGACGTTCACGACCGCGGCGGCGCTGGTCAGCCAGCTGCTGGAAGCGCGCGACGAACGCCGCCTGCTGAAAATGCAGCGCGACCTTGCCGCGGTGAAGCTGCTGATCATCGACGAGCTTGGCTATGTGCCGCTGTCGCCCACGGGCGCCGAGCTGCTGTTCGAGGTGTTCTCCCAAAGATATGAGCGTGGCTCCACTATCGTCACCTCCAACCTGCCGTTCGAGGACTGGACCCAGGTGCTGGGAAGCGAGCGGCTCACCGGCGCGCTGCTCGACCGGCTCACCCACCACGTCAGCATCCTGACGATGAATGGCGATAGCTACCGGCTGAAGGAGTCCGCCGGGCGCCGACGCTCCGCCGCCAGGGCGGAGCAAAACCAGGCCACTGAGATCATCGACCCCGAAACCGGCGAGATCACCACCGCCTGATCAACGACGACAACGATATGAAGAGGGCCCCGATCGGGGCCCTCTTCATATCGTCAGGCTCGCATCAACAATGGCCTGCTTTTACTCCGCCCCGCTGGCCTGGAATCCGACCGGCGTTGACACAGGACGAATTGATTCTTAATTCTGGCGGGCTAGGAGCAAGCGCATGCCAAGCTGCGAAACGCCAATCGCTACAGATATACCACCCGCGAGAGATACCCCGCCCATGGCGGAACGCGCCGTGCGTACCAGCGTGCTGCTAGCCGCAACTATCGAGCAGTTCGGGGGGAACCATGCTCGCACCCACAAGGTACGGGATCTCTCTAGCGGGGGTGTCCGTGTCGATCAGGGCGACGCGCTTCGGAAAGGAGCTACTGTCGTCATAACCGTCGGATCGCTGGAGGCCGTGCCGGCAACCGTGGTCTGGATTGCCGATGGGTGGGCCGGCTTGAAGTTTGCGACGGTGATTGATCCAGACCAAGCACGCACACGAGCGGCGCTGAAGCCAAAGCAGGTTTCCAATCACAAAAAGTCTGATCCATCTCCCGGTCCTACCGCTGGATGGGCCGGTGACCTGCGGAACCCTTACCGTCGATAGCAATCATAGGTCGCGGTGGGTCGCTACGCCCAACTATTTTTCAGGTGCTTATCTCGATCCCGCTGGTCGAACGGCGCGGCTCCCGCCCAGGCCCTCAGGGCACTCAGCCCAACCTATCGAGCCGGATGCCCTCGTAGCGTTAATTGTCGTCCTCATCATCGCGCCAGTGCTGATGCTCGCGACGTTCGTGCTCCCAGTAGAGCCGCCTTTGCTGCGCCGCGCGCCGCTGTTCGAGGCGCGCTCGCTCTTGCCACTCGTAACTGGGTCGACTGTAGTAAGAATAGTTTTGATACTGTGGCACGCCGTACGTGTAATAGCTGCTTGCAGGGTAGTTGTCGTCATCATCATAAGAGTAGCTGTTGTAGCCCCCGGACCCAAAGCTCAGCGTAATACCACCGAAGCTTTGGGCCGACGCAGGAGAGGCTAGCACGAAGGCCGAGGCAGTCACCAATGCAACCGTCATAGCGAGTTTGCGAACGTTCATCATGGTTTCTTCCTTCACACGATCACAGTGTTACCGGCAGTCGTTCCCGCTGCGCTCGATTGCACGGCCAGCCAACGCGCCACCACCTGCACCAAGAATAAGGCCTGTCGTGCTCGGGCGGTCATATTGACCACCCCGGCCAATTTCACGCCCGAGCAGGCCGCCGGCAACTGCGCCGAGGATAGCCCCAGTGGTACCGGATTTGCAGCGCTGCCCCTGATAATACGTCTGCTGCTGCGGATAGTCGCCACGATCCGCGTAGTCCTGGGACTCGCGTGCATTGTAGTAGCCCTGGTAGCGGCTCCGCTGATAGCGATGCTCATACTGGGCGCGACGCTGCTGCTGGTAGCGCTGATATTCGCGCTGCTGACGGTAGTTCTGATAATTCGCGTCCTGATCATATCCATCGCCCTCACCCTGATACTGCTGGTGATAGACTTGGCGACCGTAGTAATCCTGGGCCGATGCAGGAGCCGCAGCGATTGCCGCGAGAGCTACGCTTGAGGTTATCAAGGCTGAGATCAACGTCTTCTTCACGGCTTGTCTCCTCGGAATGATCCAATCATGCCGTTGTAGGTGAGTCGCTGTGAAATCGTGCTGAACACGATTGTTATCGGAGGTTCATTTATGGCCTTATCGGCCCTTTTATACCGGAGCCAATCGGTTTGCGCGGATCAGCGCCGCGCTCTCTTGCGTGTCGTGATGATCGATGTTTCCTTGACGACCGACAAGGACTGGCGGGTGACGATGGCACGCGGCGCTCATCAGCCAGCAAGAAACCCGGGCGTACAGGGGATCCGATTTGAAACGAGCGGAGATGTAGACATGTACCACACACGCTTCGACAAGATGGTCACGGCCGATACGCCTTTTGCGGAGCTTCTCGATCGCCACAGAGCGCTGCTACGCGCCCATGCCCGTCGCCTGACCGGTAACAGCTTCGATGCCGACGATCTTCTCCAAGACACGATGCTGCGGTGCTGGTCGGCCCGGAAAAGCTTCGAGCCAGGCAGCAATCTCGGGGCCTGGAGCCGGGTGGTGATGCGCAACAGCTTTCTTTCGGCTCATCGCCGTGATCGTTTCCATGCCAGCCTGCCGGAGGAAGCTTTCGACCGCCTGCCCGGTGCCGAGGGCGGCCAGGATCAGGCGGTGGAATTGCGCGACATTGGATGGGCGCTCGGCCAACTCAGTCCAAACCACCGCGATGCGGTGCTGCTCGCCGGAAAGGGCATCTCGATCGAGGATGCCGCATGCCAGCTCGCCATCCCGGAAGGCACCTTCAAGAGCCGGGTTGCGCGCGGCAGGACGCGTCTCCGGCAACTGGTCGACGACTCCGATGCCCGGCCGTTCTCAACAAGCGTACCCAAGGAGAAACCTCCGGAACGCCGCGACTGGAAAGGCGTGCTGATCGGATAGCCGCATTATAAAATGACCGTAAAAATCGGTCATTCCCGATGCCAAACTCAAAGATTTTGCATCAGTACCGCGGGGCGAAGTGGGTCGGCTAACCCGTACTTGCGGCCGTCCGCGGCTTGCAGACACGCCTGAAACCAGACATCCTCTCGCTTGGGAGGTGAGCGTATGCGAGCATTGTTTGTCGTTCTGGCCGCGACCTTGGCTGCCGCTTGGACTTTCCCAGTCTTCGCTCAGGCAACAACGCGTCCATGCGGTACCGTCGAGCAACCTGGTCCCGCCTGCCTGCTATCTCGAGCGGAGCTTCCGTCGCTACCGGCCGGCAAACTCTTCTGGCACTTGGATCGTTTCACGTCGATAACTGCCGCCGAAGCGGGCGCCGCGAAAACCAGCGTGGTCGTGGAGTCGTTCGGCTCAACCTGGCTATTTACGCTTGCGAGAAAAGCATGGCATCCCAAAGGCGGTAAGCATGTCTCGACTGTAGGATCCTTACCGGTCGCCCCCGCGACTCGCTATGCTGCCGAATACCTTCGATCAATTTTCACACCTGGCACCAAGGCACCGCTGCACGTCCATTCCGGGCCAGAGGCGTTCTTTGCTGTGAGCGGCGACACGTGCCTCGAAACCCCGGCCGGCGTTCAGACGGCGCGCGGACCAGGAACTAGCCTCATGATCGAGGCCGGACCACCAATGCTTCTAATGGCCATCGGCACTGTTCCCCGGCAAGGCTTTGCCCTCATCCTTCACGATGCGGACATGCCTCCAACAACGTTGATGCAAGCCTGGCATCCGCAAGGGTTGTGTGCACGGCAGCTGTCGTCGGACCAAGCTCAAAAGCCAGCCGGCAACTGACCAACAGTTTCCCGCGTTCGTGATGCGAAAATCACACAGAGCGTGTGAAAAGTCGTGAGCAGCGGCGTAGACGGTGACGGGTTTCCTCTGCCCGAGCGCGCAAGCCGAACAAGGCGTAATTCTGTCGTCTGGCCGCCCCTTGGGGCCGCCAGAAGCCGTTTACGCGAGGCCCAGCGGTTCATAGAGGTGGCTCGGCAAATTTGGACAGGCTGTTAAGTGGAGTTTCTGCCTGAAGGTGGCCAGCATGGCTGCCGAACAG
>NZ_JASJVC010000116.1:0-6472 GCF_035019905.1 Sphingomonas sp. 10B4
AGATGTGTATAAGAGACAGAAGAAGGACTATCCGATGACCAAAGTTCTCGTGCTCTATTACTCGTCCTACGGCCATATCGAGCAGATGGCCGATGCCGTTGCCGAAGGCGCGCGCGCCGGTGGTGCCGAGGTCGACATCCGCCGCGTCGCCGAAACTGCGCCGCAAGCGGTGATCGAAGCGGCGCACTTCAAGACCGATACCGCGCACGAAGTGATTTCCGGCCCCGACGCGCTCGCTGACTATGACGCGATCATCGTCGGCGCACCGACGCGCTTTGGTCGCATGCCGAGCCAGATGGCGTCGTTCTGGGATACCACCGGCGGGCTGTGGTTCGGCGGCAAGCTGATCGGCAAGGTCGGCGGTGCGTTCACCTCGACCGCGAGCCAGCATGGCGGGCAGGAGACGACGCTGTTCTCGATCATCACGAACCTGATGCATCACGGCATGACGATCGTTGGCCTCGACTACGGCTTCCAGGGCATGACCGGCGTCAAGGAAGTGGTCGGCGGCACGCCGTATGGCGCATCGACGATCGCCGATGGCGACGGCAGCCGCCAGCCGCATGCCGAGGAGCTCGCCGGCGCGCGCTATCAGGGCAAGCGCATCGCCGAGACGGCGGCCAAGCTCAAAGCCTGAACCATTTGCGCCTCCGCCGCTCGACCGGAGCGATGATCGGCGGAGGCAGCAATTGCGGGAGCATGACGGGTGGCGGCACCGACGGTGGCTTGAGCCAGAGGTCGGATATGTCGGTCACACGCGGGCTCGCCGGGTAGCTCGCGCGCGCGCGGCCGACCGCCAGGCGCGCGCGCGTCGCGCCAGGCACCTTCAGATTGGCGCCGACCCAGCGCCAATGCCACGGCTCCCACGTGACGCCTTGCGCATTGCCGATCGGGAACGACAGTTCGAAACCGAAGTCGGGCGCGTGGCTGATCAACCAGCGACCGGCGGGGGTCGTCGCGATGCAACTGTCGACATCGGCGCATCCCGCCGACGGCCGGATGGCGAAGTCGATCGCATAGCCCGTTGCGTGCTCGCTGAACCCCGGCGGCGCGACGGTCAGCGCGCGCATCGCCGGGTCGCCGCAATGGCCGCGTCGGCGATTGTGGCAAAAGACCGCGCGCTGGTGCGCAATCGAGCGGAAGCACGACAGGCCGCGGAGCGTCTTGCCTACGCTGGGCGTCAGCGCGGCGGCGGTCAGCATCCGCGCAAGGTCGGGCGCGGCATCGCGATTGATAACGCAAGGCTGGCCGACCGCGAAACCGGGCGGCGCCGCAACCAGATCGCCGCTTGCGACTTCAGGATAGGGCAGGTGGCCAAGCATGCGTCCGTCGGCCATCGCAGCGGGGAGGTCGCCGGGATAAAGGCCCGCCGGAACAGCCGTTTGGGCGAGCGTGGGGGAAGCCGCCCACGGCGCCAGCGCGATCCCCATCGCCCAAGTTCGCATCGCTCGCACGGCGCGGGCTCTGGCATGTCGGCGCTTGCGGTGGCAAGGGGGTGGGATGCTAGCCAATCATGTTCTTTTCCTCGACGGCGAGGCGCTTGTCATCGACAAGCCCGCCGGTCTCCCGGTCGATCGTCCGCGCGATGGATCGCTCTCCCTCGAAAACCATCTCGACGGGCTGACCTTCGCGTTCAAGCGCTGGCCGGTGCCGGTGCATCGGCTCGATCGCGACACGTCGGGCTGCCTGCTGCTGTCGCGCAATCCCAAGGCGCATGCCCGCCTGCAACAGGCGTTCGAACAGGGGCTGGTGCGCAAGCGCTATCTCGCGGTGCTCGAGGGTGTGGTCGAGGGTGAAAGCGGGCTGATCGATCTCGCGCTTGCGAAGGTCAGCACCGAAGAGACCGGCTGGCGGATGGTCGGCGATCCGCTCGGCGCCAAGGGCAGCAAGGCATCGCGGACCGCGTGGCGCGTGCTGTCGATCAAGGACGGGCGCAGCTTCGTCGAGTTCATCCCCGAGACCGGCCGAACGCACCAGATCCGCGTCCATGCTGCCGAGGCGCTCGGCGCTGCGGTGGTCGGCGATCCGATCTACGGCAACGGCACCAAGGCGAACGGCGCCGCGACGCTGCTGCACGCCGCCGAATTGATGGTGCCACGGGCGGGCAAGGAGCCGATCATCGCCAGGGCGCCGCTCCCTGAGCGCTTCATCGCGGCGGGATTTACCGAGGCTGATGCCGCGCCCGCGCAATAGCGCTTTCCTCACGTGACCTGACCGACTAAGCCCCGCGCTCCCCGGGGGGCCGCTAATGCGCGGCTGAGAGGTGGGCTGCAGCCCACGACCCGCTGAACCTGATCCGGTTGATACCGGCGTAGGGAGGGCTGGCGGCAGACTCCGTTACCCCTCCGTGTAGGAGTGACGACGGATGACACGCAGGCTTTCCATGACCGACGGCATCGCACGCGGCGCGCTCGGCTTCGCGCTGCTGTCGAGCGCGATGCTCGCGGTCCCGGCGTTCGCCGAGGACAAGGATCCGCCCGGCGATATCGTCGTTACCGGCCATCCCGATCCCGAAGGCCTGCTCCCCGACCAGCACGCGCCCAAGGCGCAAAGCGCGATCTCGGCCGATTTCATCACCAAGCAAGCGCCCACGCTCAACGCGTTCCAACTCATCGGCCTGCTGCCCGGCGCGAACGTCTCGTCGAGCGACCCCTACGGCCTGTCGACCAGCTCGAGCCTGACGCTGCGCGGGCTCGGGCAGGACGAGATCGGCGTGCTGCTCGAAGGCGCGCCGCAGAACGACATCGGCTATTATTACGCCTATCCCGCGCAGTTCGCCGATGCCGAGAACCTCAAGCAGATCACGCTCGCGCAAGGTGCGGTCGATCTCGATTCGCCGACCGTCGGCGGGGCGGGGGGGCTGCTGTCGCTGACGCTCGACGATCCCAAGACGAGCCCGCAAGCGCTCGTCAATCTCTCGCTCGGATCGTACGCCGCGCGGCGCGCCTTCGTGCGGGTCGATACCGGCACGATCGGCCGGACCGGGCTCAAGGCGTTCGTGTCCTATTCGAACATCCGCGCCGACAATTGGCGCGGTGCGGGGTTCGACACGCGCCAGCATGTCGAAGCCAAGCTGCTCAACGAATGGGGCAACGGCAACCGCGCGAGCATCGCCGTGTCGTTCAACGATGCCAATTCCTCGACCTATCCCAGCCCGACGCTCGCCGACTGGAACGCCCAGGGGCGCGGGTTCAATTATGACCGCAACTATAGCGCCGGGAATACGAATTACTGGCGGCTTCACCGCGCGCCGTTCCGCAACGTCTATCTTGCGGCGCCGCTGCATCTGGCGCTCAATGATCGGCTGACGCTCGACACGACGAGCTATCTCCAGTTCGGTTATGGCAATTCGCCGTACGGCACGGCGCTCTCGACCACCGGCAATTTCCTCGGCACCGAGGGGCTGGGGCCGGTCGCGCTGCCCGGCGCGGTCGATGGCGCGGCGACCGTGCTCGGCAATTATACCGGCGACCAGTTCCGCGGCGGCACCGTCGCCAAGCTCACGCTTGCCGCCGGGGCGCACCGGATCACCGCTGGCCTGTGGTTCGATTACGGCAAGGATCGCGTGCTGCAGACCTATGGCGCGGTGCGCGCGGACGGGCGTCCGGTCGACCCATGGGGCTATCAGGAGACGGCGATCCGCACTGCCGATGGCCGCTTGCTCGCCTATGAGGATCAGCGCACGCTCACGCTGACCAAGGGTTTCTTCCTTTCCGACAGCATCACGCTGACCCCGCGGTTGAGCGTCGATATCGGGTTCAAGGGCGTCGATCTGCTCCGCAATGGGCGCAATTATTTGCCCGGCCCGCAATCGGCGGTGCGCCGCGACAGCTCTGCCGCGCTGCCGCGCGCGGCGATCCATTATCAACTCGACGACCGGCAGCAGCTGTTCGCCAACATCACCACCAACTTCCGCGGCCCCAACGAATTCACGCTCTACAACAGCTATTATGGCGGTGAACTCAGCACGCAGGGGACGAACGCGCTCAAGAACGAATATTCGGTCTCGCAGGAGCTCGGCTATCGCTACATCGGGCCGAGCCTGTCGGCGTCGGTGACCGCCTTCCATTACCATTTCCGCAATCGCCAGCTCGCCACGCTGGTCGATGTCGGTGGCGCGCAGGTCAATTCGACGCTTAACGCCGGCAGCCAGGCGTCGTACGGAGTCGATGGCGAGATCGACTACCGCCCCGCCGCGGGGGTGAGCCTCTACGTCTCGGGCGAATATCTGCGCGCGCGGCTCGACAACGACCTGCCGGTAGGCGCGGATTTCCTGCCGACGCGCGGCAAGCATGCGGTATCGAGCCCGACCTTCCAGGCAGGGCTCGGCGGGACGTATGACGACGGCCGCTTCTTCGGCAGCAGCGCGCTGAAATATGTCGCGCGCCAATATGCCACCTTCGTCAATGACGAGAGCATCCCGGGCTACGCGACGCTCGACCTGTCGGTCGGCGTGCACCTGGCGGAGTGGCTCGACGGCAAGCGTACCGATCTGCGGCTCAATGCGATCAACGTCACCAATCCACGCGTGCTGTCGGGCGTCGCGGCGGTGACCCCCAACGCGCGCGACACGATCGGGCGTCGCGGCAGCGTCATCGCCGGGGCAGCGCCGGCTTATTATGTCGGGAGCGGCGCGGCGCTGATCGCGACGCTGTCGCGCGTGTTCTGAGGCAATGGCCGCGAGCGCCCCGCATCTCGTCCACGGCATGGGCACCACGCTCGAGCCGCCGACCTGGCCTGCCATCACGCATGATCACGCGGCTGCCGCGCTTGCGCGCTTCCCTGTCGCCGGTCGGCTCGAGGCGCTCGAATGGCATTCGCCGCGGCCCTTCTCGGCGGCGGCGCGGGTCCGCACGACGCGCGGAATGTTCGTGCTGAAGCGGCACCATCCGGCAGTGCGGACGCCTGCCGGCCTGGCGGAGGAGCACGCCTTCATCGCGCATCTCGCCGCGGCCGGGATACCGGTGCCCGAAATCCTGCTGACCGACGCCGGGACGAGCGCGATCGCCGTCGGCGACTGGACCTACGAACTCCACCGCCAAGGCGCGGGGCTCGACCTGTACCGGGAGCGACTTTCCTGGACTCCGTACCTCGCGGCGTCGCACGCCCATGCGGCAGGTGCGTCGCTCGCACGGCTACACGCAGCATCGCGCGGCTTCGCAGCGCCGGCGCGCGCGGTGCAGCCCTTGGTGGCGAGCTTCAATATTCTTCCCAGCACCGATCCGTTGGCGGCCACCGAGGCCTATGTCGCGGCGCGGCCGGCGCTAGCGGCCTTCCTCGAACCGCGCGACTGGCGGCCGGCGGTGGCGCGACTGTTTGCCGAGCTCGGCCAAGGCGTGCCGGCAGCGCTGGCGGGGCACGAGGCGCTGTGGACGCATAACGACTGGCATCCCTCGAACGTGCTGTGGAGCGCGGACGGACAGGTCGAGACGGTGTTCGACTTCGGTCTCGCCGACCGCACCTGCGCGGTGCACGACCTCGCGACCGCAATCGAGCGCACTGCGATCGACTGGTTGGAGCTGGGGCAGGGGAGAGACGCGACGATCGGCCATCCCGAAACCGCGCAAGCGCTGCTCGCGGGGTATGCGACGGTGATCCCGCTCGACCGCGGTGAGGTGGCGGCGCTGCTGCGCGTGCTGCCGCTCGTCCATTTCGAATTCGCGCTGTCCGAGATCGACTATTTCGCGGGTGTCGTCGGCGATGCCGAGCAGGCGAGCGTGGCGTGGGACCAGTATCTGCTCGGCCACGCCGACTGGTTCACCGCGCCACACGGACAAGCTTTCCTGAACACCATCGAGCATGGGCCACTCGGCTGATGTCCGCGCTCGAGATCGTCGCTGTCATCGTCAGCTTTCTGGGGATCTGGCTGACCGCCGTGCGGCGGATGCTGTGCTGGCCGATCAACCTGCTGGCCTGTGCGCTCTACTTCAAGCTGTTCCTCGACGTTCGGCTCTATGCCGACATGGTGCTGCAAGCGCTGTTCGGCATCGCCATCGTGTATGGCTGGATCGTCTGGGCGCGCGGCAAGGAACATGATGGCGACGTCATGGTCGAGCCGCTGCGCGCGGGGCCTGCGGCAGTCGCGCTTGCGGCGGGCGCGCTCGGGGCGGTCACGATCGGGTGGGGCACGAGCCACTATACCGATGCGGCACTCCCGTGGATCGACTCCGCGCTGAGCAGCTTCAGCCTCGTCGCGCAATATTGGACGGCACGGCGACATCGCGAAAGCTGGCTGCTGTGGGTCGCGGTCGACGTGATCTATGTCGGCATGTTCGTGTTCAAGGGGCTGATGCTCACCGCCGGCCTCTATGCCGCGATGATCGTCCTGGCAGGGCTTGGATATCGCCGCTGGCGGACCGCGCAACGCGTTTGACGCTGCGACGGCGGGTAGTTCTTATAGCCTGACTCATTGAGGAGCCGGAAAAGAGGTTGCGTTGTGGTCCGGAAGCGATTCATGTTCCAACATGATCCG
>NZ_JASJVC010000117.1:0-6430 GCF_035019905.1 Sphingomonas sp. 10B4
GTCATCACTGACTTTCTCGGCGATGCGCAGCCCGATGTGTGGGTTGCCGACCGCTACGGTGCCCAGAATGGCCACGGAAAGCAGCGGCAGGTCTGCTTGGCCCACCTGCTGCGCGATGCTCAGTATGCCATCGATTGTGGCGATATGGTCTTTGCCCCTGCCTTCAAGGCACTGCTCAAACGGGCCTGCAACATCGGCAAGCGACGAGATCGGCTCAAGGACGCCACCCTCCTCGACTATCACCGACGTCTCGATCGCGACCTGACTGACCTGCTGCGCCGCAACGTGGTGCACCCGCAGGGGCGCAAGCTGGTGCGCGCGATCAAGAAATGCCGCAATGACCTGTTCGTGTTCATGACCCGGCGCGACGTGCCCACAACCAACAACGGATCCGAACGCGCGCTGCGCATGTCGGTCATCTTCCGCAAGGTAACCGGATGCTTCCGTTCGGTCTGGGGCGCAAAGCTCTACGCGGCCACCGTCTCCGTCATCGCCACTGGCAAACTACATGGCAAAACTGCACTCAAAGCCATCGCAGACGTTATCAACCCGCCAACGGTGCTCAACCGCGCAGCATAGGGGGTGAGCAGATACCCAGCGGAACTGGAATGGGAGACGCCTCGGACGGTCGAACAGCGCGCTCGCTACCGCCTCTTTCTGGTTGAAGAAATTGGCGTAGCTGTGCCCGCACCGGATCGTCGCCAGGAAATGCGCCAGCAGCAGATATTGCGCCTCCAGCGATTGCGCCGCGACGAAATCAATCTCGAGGCGGTCGAGCCGATCCGCAATCTGGCGCGGACTGTTGTAGCGGTAGAGGCCGGGATGCAGCGCGAGCGCCTGTCGCAAGATCGCGATGTCGCCACGCCGGTTGGTGGCGGTTGCCGGTCCGCCATCGGTGGCGCGAGCAATGACGGGATGCAGCGTGGTCGCGCCGAGCGCGGCAAGCATTTGGCGGCGATTCAACGCATGCTCCCGAAGCAAGTGTCGCGGGAATGTGGCAGCGCAGTGATGCGGTGTCGATTGCAAAAAGGGCGCCCGGATCCCTCCGAGCGCCCTCTCCATAATCACCGCCGTGGCAAAGCCACGCCGTCGGTCCTCGCTATGGCGAGGCCGGCCGACAGCTCCTGTGGGGACTTCGGCTTCGCCTTGTCCCCACCGGCGCGGTCGTGGCCGCGCCTCAGTAGCTGTAGTACATGTCGAACTCGACCGGGCTCGGCGTCATCTCCCAACGCTTCACGTCTTCCATCTTCAGCTCGATATACGATTCGATCTGGTCCTTCGAGAACACGTCGCCCTTCAGCAGGAAGTCGTGATCGGCGGCCAGGCAATCGAGCGCCTCGCGGAGCGAACCGCAGACGGTCGGAACCTCGGCGAGCTCTTCGGGCGGAAGGTCGTACAGGTTCTTGTCCATCGCCTCACCCGGGTGGATGCGGTTCTGGATGCCGTCGAGGCCGGCCATGAACAGCGCGGCGTAGCACAGATACGGATTGGCCATCGCGTCGGGGAAGCGCACTTCGACGCGCTTCGCCTTGGGGCCGGTGCCGTACGGAATGCGGCACGACGCCGAGCGGTTGCGTGCCGAGTAAGCGAGCAGCACCGGCGCTTCATAGCCCGGGACCAGGCGCTTGTAGCTGTTGGTCGTCGGGTTGGTGAAGGCGTTGACCGCCTTGGCATGCTTGATGATGCCGCCGATGAAATACAGGCACATGTCCGACAGGCCCGCATAGCCGTTGCCGGCGAAGAGCGGGTTGCCCTTGTCCCAGATCGACAGATGCGTGTGCATCCCCGAGCCGTTATCTTCCTTGATCGGCTTGGGCATGAAGGTGACGGTCTTGCCATAGGCCTGCGCGACGTTGTGGCAGACGTACTTGTAGATCTGCATGCGGTCCGCAGTGACGGTCATCGTGCCGAAGGTCAGGCCGAGCTCGTGCTGGGCAGCCGCCACTTCGTGGTGATGCTTGTCGCAGGGGAGACCCATTTCGAGCATGGTCGAGACCATCTCGCCGCGGATGTCGACCGCGCTGTCGACCGGCGCGACCGGGAAATAGCCGCCCTTGGCGCGCGGACGGTGGCCGAGATTGCCGCCGTCATAGCTGGTGCCGGTGTTGGTCGGCAGCTCGATATCGTCGATCTTGTAATAGCTGGTCGAATAGCTGTTCTCGAACTGGACGTTGTCGAACATGAAGAACTCAGCCTCGGGGCCGATGAAGATCGTGTCGCCGATGCCGGTGGTCTTGAGATACGCCTCGGCGCGCTTGGCGGTCGAGCGCGGATCGCGCGCGTAAAGCTCGCCGGTCGAGGGCTCGACGATGTCGCAGACGAGGATCAGCATCGGGGTGGCCGAGAAGGGGTCGGTCCAGATCGCGTCGAGATCGGGCATGAGGATCATGTCGGACTCGTTGATCGCCTTCCAGCCCTCGATCGAGGACCCGTCGAACATGAAGCCGTCGGTCAGCTCATCCTCGCCGACGACGCCGGCGACCATCGTCAGATGCTGCCATTTGCCCTTGGGGTCGGTGAAGCGCAGATCGATCCACTCGATCTCCTGCTCCTTGATCATCTTCAGTACGTCGCTGGCCGTATTCGGTGCCTTAGCCATAGTCCCCACGCCTTTCGTTTTCGAATAGTCTGCCCGAGTGGTTCGGGAATCGTGTGTCGCCCGGATGCTTACGCTGTCACGGAATGTTGCGTTGCGTCAAATCGCGTCCTCGTTGCGCTCGCCGGTGCGGATTCGCAACGCGGTTTCGACGGGGATCACGAAAATCTTGCCGTCGCCGATGCGGCCGGTCTGCGCGGCGGCGGCGATCGCCTCGACCACGCGGTCGGCCATCGCGTCCTCGACGACGACCTCGAGCTTCACCTTGGGGAGGAAGTCGACGACATATTCGGCGCCGCGATAGAGTTCGGTATGGCCCTTCTGGCGGCCGAAGCCCTTGGCCTCGGTCACGGTGATGCCGCTGACGCCGACTTCGTGCAGCGCTTCCTTCACTTCATCGAGCTTGAACGGCTTGATGATCGCCTCGATCTTTTTCACGCTTGCTCCGCCTCCCGCTATGCCGGGTGACCTTACAACAACCGTGCCAGCCGCGCGAGGGGCGGAAATGCTGGGGGGAGTCCTCGTAAACGGCTCGTCGCTGCCCAAAGCCTGTACATGGGACGCCGGGCTGCCGGTTTTTGCAGCACTCGATGCGCGATGCTTGATGCGTGATGCGCGGAGGCGTATGAAGCGGAATGCGCACGACCCTGGCTATCGATGATGACGTCCTCTTGGTTGCGCGCGATCTCGCACGGCAGCAGCGGCGCAGCATCGGGGAGGTCGTGTCGGATTTAGCGCGGCGGTCGTTGCGCTCCGAGGGCTCGGACGGATCGTCGCAGACGACGCGCAACGGATTTGTCCTGCTGCCGGTGAACAATCCCGCCGCGGTCATCACGATGGAGATGGTCAATTCGCTCCGCGACGAGCTCGAATGACCTATCTGCTGGACGTCAATGTCCTGATCGCGCTGATCGACCGCCGCCACGTCAACCACGACGTGGCGCATCGCTGGTTTTCGGAGACCGGGCATGCCGCATGGGCAACGTGTCCGCTGACCGAAAACGGCGTGCTGCGGATCGTCGGTCATCCGCGCTACGCGAATACGCCGGGCTCGCCTGCGGCGGTCGTGCCGGTGCTGGCGAGTCTGTGTGCGCTACCCGGCCATGTGTTCTGGCCGGATGCTATTTCCCTGCTGGACGAGCAGCACGTCACCGGCGCGAAGCTTTTCACCTCGGCGCAGCTGACCGACACCTATCTCCTTGCCTTGGCTGCGAGCCGACATGGGAAGCTCGCAACGCTGGACAGTCGGGTCGCGGTGCAGGCCGTGCCGGGGGGCAAGGCCTCGCTCCACGTCATAGCGACCCAATAGGGCGGCCCCCTCAATAGGGGGGCCCCCCTCAATACGGTGGCTTGTCGAACCCGCCGGGGCTGAGCGTGAAGATCTCGCAGCCGGTTTCGGTAATGCCGATCGAATGTTCGAACTGCGCCGAGAGCGAGCGATCGCGCGTCACCGCGGTCCAGCCGTCGTCGAGCAGCTTCACGTCGGCGCGGCCGGTGTTGATCATCGGCTCGATCGTGAAGATCATGCCGGGCTTCAACTCGGGGCCGGTGCCGGGCTTGCCGACATGGACGACCTCGGGCGCGTCGTGGAACAGCTGCCCCAGGCCATGCCCGCAGAAATCGCGGACGATGCCGTAGCGGTGCTTCTCGGCATGGCGCTGGATCGCGTGGCCGATGTCGCCGAGATGGTTGCCGGGTTTCGCCTGCTCGATGCCGAGCATCAGGCATTCATAGGTCACCTCGACGAGCCGCTTCGCCTTGATCGGCACGTCGCCGATCAGATACATCCGGCTGCTGTCGCCGTGCCAGCCGCCGAGGATCGGCGTTACGTCGACATTGACGATGTCGCCGCTTTTCAGCGTCTTCTCGCTCGGGATGCCGTGGCACACGACATGGTTGAGCGAGATGCAGCTCGAATGCGTATAGCCGCGATAGCCGAGCGTCGCGGGGATCCCGCCGCGCTCGACGATGAAGCGGCGGACCATGTCGTCGATCTCGGCGGTCGAGGTGCCGGGCACCATGTGCGGCACGATCATGTCGAGCGTTTCGGCGGCGAGCTTGCCCGCGGCGTGCATTCCATCGAACGCCTCGCGGCCATAGAGCTTGATCGCGCCGGTGCGGCCGGTGGGGGCGTCGGCGGTTACGGTTACATAGTCGGTCATGCCGGACGATATAGCGAAATCGCTTTCGCTTTGCGAGGGGGCGGTGGCGGGGCTATGGCTGTTGGCATGACCACACGCATCTGGACGGCCGCGCTCGCGGTGATCGGCGACGAAATCCTGTCGGGCCGAACGCAGGACAAGAATGTCGCGCAGATCGCGACCTGGCTCAACGTCCAGGGGATCCGCCTCGCCGAGGTGCGGATCGTCGCGGACAAGCCCGAGGCGATCGTCGAGGCGGTCAATATCTTGCGGGAACGCAACGATTACCTCTTCACGACCGGCGGGATCGGGCCGACGCATGACGACATCACCGTCGATGCGATTGCCGAGGCGCTCGGCGTGCCGGTGGTGTTCCACCCGCAGGCCGTCGCAGTGCTCGACGCGTATTACTCGAGCCGCGGCGGGCTGACCGAGACGCGCAAGCGGATGGCGCGCGTGCCCGAGGGCGCCGATTTGATCGAGAACCGCATGTCGGGCGCGCCGGGGATTCGCATCGGCAATATCTTCATCATGGCGGGCGTGCCGCACATCACTGCGGGCATGCTCGATGCGTTGACCGGTACGCTCGAGGGCGGGCTGCCGGTGCTGTCGCGCACGATCGGCTGCTGGGTCGCCGAGAGCGAGGTCGCCGACGTGCTGCGCCAGGCCGAGAAGAGCCATGAAGGCGTCGCGATCGGGAGTTACCCCTTTTTTCGCGACGGGCGCACTGGCGCCAACTTCGTCGTGCGCGCGACCGATGCGGCACTCGCCGATCGCTGCATCGCCGATCTGACGCAGGCGTTGGAGGCGACCGGCCGCAGCGTCGTCGCCGGCGGGATTTGAAAGTTGGGAGCGAACCGATGAAGCGCATGTATCTCGCGGCCCTGCTCACGGTGACCTTGGCGGCGTGCGATGGCAGCCCGACGGGCAGCAGCGCGCCCGCCGCGGTCGCGACGCATGATCCGATGGAGGCCAAGATCGATGCGCTCTCGCCGTCGCTCCAGCAAACGACGATGTTCCGCGCGATTCGGGACGGCGGGTATACCTGCCAGAAGATCGTGCGGATGGAGAAGCACGCGCCGATCGAGGGCAAGGCTGTGTGGATCGCCGAGTGCGACGACAAGGGGCAATATGTCATCACCCTCCAGCCCGGCGGGATCTTCTGGGTGAGCGGCGTGCCGCAGCCGAAGAGGCCGCGCTGACGCGCACCAAGCTCAGCGTCTGCCGGCGCAAGCGGCGCTTCGGTTCGGAGATCGCTGCGGGGCAGGCGGCCGAGCAGTCTGGCCTCGTGCTCCGACCGTACCGGTGCGACCGCTGCCGCCAGTTTCATCTGACCAGCCGCACCAAGGGTAAGCGCGTGCCGCGGATTGCCTGATCCCCGTCGCCCCGGCGGAGGCCGGGGCCGCTGGCTTGCTGAGCGGGCGGTCCGACCCGAACCTAGCGGCCCCGGCCTTCGCCGGGGCGAAGCGAACGGGCTATGTCGTTTTTTGGTGGACAGCTGACATTCAGAGAACCGGCCTAGCCTGCGAGTTCCGCTAATCCCACGGCAGCATATCTGAGAACATACGGTTTCTCATACGGTTTGCCGTCTGGAAAATCGTCGCCAAAGAAAGCGATGTATAGCCTGACTCATTGAGGAGCCGGAAAAGAGGTTGCGTTGTGGTCCGGAAGCGATTCATGTTCCAACATGATC
>NZ_JASJVC010000118.1:0-6092 GCF_035019905.1 Sphingomonas sp. 10B4
GTCATCGATCCTGCAGATTTCAGAATCATGGCTTGAGCGAGCGACGATTTTGCGGGTCGTCAAGCAGACGGAGTATATCTCAAATATCGACGCCACTACCGCTGCTGATATTAATCCTGCGAAGATGATCAACACGGGCAAGGCAAGTGTCCGATTGAAGGTTGCCAGCACGAAAACGCCGTTATCGGAAGTTGGTGCATCCCCTGTCATCCGGTTCATTTAGCGCAGCACGATGATGGCGGAAAGTGGTCGTCAGCCGACCGACCGCTTTGCGTCTCGACGTTGATGCAAAACTTTTGATTTTTGCATCATGTGTCGCGATCCTGCTTCGGCTTTCGGATCGACATTGTAGCGACTTGGGGGTTAGCTGTGGGGGCTACATCTACAATGCGCTGCCAGTAGTCCTCGGCACTGCTCACGATCCCACGTCGCTCGGCTAGTTCGAGGAAGGCGCGCGTGGTCAGCACGTCTGTTGCCATATCCAAACCCGTTTCGCGGACGAAGCGCGGAATCTTGCCGTTCTCATAGACGATGAGAATGCTAGCATCGCTATGATAGTCCACGTAGTTTCCGAGCCACTGCATGATCGCCAGTTCGCCGGCATCCTTGGCGCGCGCGGTGGGATCGACGGTGCGAGCCGTGGCGAACAGCCTGCCGATTTCGGTTGGAGCAACCAGAACAGGCGCGTTGCTATTGGGCTTTTGCCCCGCATCGAGCCAATCCTGTATCTCCTGCGCTCCGGGCTTGGTCATGTCCTGCGTCGCTTCAAACGCGACCATATCGGCCACTACGACCCGTCCGCCAATTTGGTGGAGCAGGTGCAGGGCATCGGTCTGTGCCAGATGGATCAGCGGGCCGGTATCCGGCACGATCACATCCGGCCGCTCGATCTGTAATTCTGTGCTCATAGCATTCCTTGCTGATCGGCGCGGCCGAACAATCGCGACCAGAATCTGCCTTCTGGCTGGGGCTGTGGGGATGGAGTGGGTTCTCCGATCGGCACAACCTCTAGCGACTGTGGTAGCGTTTCCGATGGGCGATCCGGGGCGGGGCGTTGATCGGTCAACAGACTACGCTCAGCTATCTGGCGCCAATGATTGCGATCAGTGCGCATGTCCTCACGATCAGCCCGAACATCGTCCAATTGGGATTTTAGAAGGTCAATTTGTTCCTTGAGCAAGGCGACAACCTCCCCATTTTCAGGGGGGGTAAGAGCGTCAACCTGAGGGGCAACCTTACCCCTGTCTTGGTTTACGGCAGGCCAAACTCGAAACAATTCGACCGGCTCGATTTCCCACTCACCGCTCGCATTCTTAGTGGCAGAAAGCCTACCAGAACGGACAGCTTTAATGATGGATTGCTTCGTCAAGCCGACGTGCTTTCCGGCTTCCGTAGGGGATAAACTCATAGGGGCAACCTGCGTAAACCTTACCTGAGGTAGACCGTAAACTGCTTTGTATCGATTGCGTCAACTGCTCGGCGGCAATCTCACAATCCGCACGAGGTCACTTTGTCCGCTTGTTAGCCAGCAGCTTTCTGATTTCTGCAAAATCCGGCGAACATTTCGATGATCCTGGGGCCACTCAACGGCTTCCCGCTGCTTCTTGCCCATCGCCTGAAATCGTCCGCTACAGCATCAAGATCGCGAGCCGGGGACGGTAATGCGGCGCGGGCGACCTCTGCAAAGGCGGAGTAGCGGATCGACCCGCCCGGAAACTCAAGCGGCACTATGGGCGTGTCGTTGATGTGCTCCACGGCGTTTTCACGGCGCGCCTTACGGCCTACCTTTGGCCCGTCTAGTTCGCGCTTCGTCGCGGTACGATCGCTACCGGATTTGATTTCCCATAACAGTCGCACCGATGTGACGGCTCGACCGCGTTTCACAGGTTCGTAGGATACGCGGAATCCAGCGAGCTGGTTCACCTCGGCAATTGCCGGATCGAGAGCCTTGCGGCGAAAGTCGAACCATTCGGCTAACTTTCCATCTGGCGCGCCGAGGCGAGCGCGCAGATCGTCGAGAGCGAACGTTTCTGCAGTCTTGTGGTCGAGGCCGCTGCGCAGCGCGAGCAGTTCGTAAAGGCGCAGCGAGTAGCGGCTTTCGAAGGCCATAACCGCGCGCTTGGAGAGCACGGCCCAATGGCTGGAATTGGCAAAAACCGTACGAAGGACCCGGCTGAACGACCACTCCAGATCACCACGGTCGTCCTCGTCACGAGCTACATAATCGAGCAGGGGGCCGGTAATGACGCGCATTCGGCCTTTGATCTTAGCCGAAGGGGCCGTCACCTCGACCAATGTGGTCTGCAACTCGCGCAGCGTGTCGATGCGCTCGGCCAAGGTCATATGGCCCAGGCCGGTCTGGTAGAGATCCGAGAGTGGCATGGTGTGCGTGACGTTGTCGGCTAGTTTCCCCCCGGCCTGCTTCACCAATAGGTGCCAAAGCTTTTGTGCACGTAGGCTGAGAGCCTTCTGCCCCTGCTTAAACACCATGTCGACCTGCCTGCCCGACGCGACGAGTTCGTCAGTGCGTTCGGCGCGGTCGGCGAGAGCCTGTTTCATGGGGACATTCATTGACCGACTTCGATCACCTTCGAAGTCGGTTTTCAAGTCGGTTTTCGCTCCCAATAAGTCGGTTTTCGCTCCCAATAAGTCGGTTTTCGCTCCCAATAAGTCGGTTTTAGGCTCAAAAAACGGCAGTTTTCTGCGGGTTACAGACCCCCTGAACCTTAGAACCTTTAGAACAATAGGAGCGCTGACGCGCAAAATGGCGTGCTGACGCACGGAGTTTTGATTTGGAAACGAGCCTGCCGGTCGGGCGGAGCTTTCCCAACTTCACATACCGCCCGGTCGGATCGAGGAATGGCTTAGCGGAACGGAAGGTGATTGGGGGCGGGAGGTGCCCCAAACTGCGGCTGGAGCCTGCTCAGGCGCTTCCAGAGAGGTTTTCCGTGCATTCTCCCTTGGTGGGCGAGTGCCGCACTCCCACGAGCCTCCTAGGGGGTTTTACGGCGTTTGCGGCGCACCGGGAGGGCCGGCTGGTCGATCAGGTGCCAGCCGTAGATCATGTGATCGCTGGCGACTTGGGGCGAGCAAGTGCCCTTGGAGATTTCCCAGCCCTTGCCGGTGCAGTTGCGGATCATGGCGAGGTCGCCTGTCTGAGCGAAGGCATAGGCCCACCGGCCTTCGTCGGTCGCGCCCCAGCTGGCCGCGGCGTTCTCGGTGCTGGCTTCATCGTATCCCTCCTGCCGGCCCCACTGCTGCCCGATCGCGACGCCGACAGCGAGCAGGGCCAGCGCGGCGAGGAAGATGCCGCCGCCGAACGACCAGAGCGAATGGACGGTGAAACGGTGCACCTGGCGTTCGAGGTGAGCCGAGCCTTTGGCGATGGTGGCGGTCTGCTGGGTGACGGAGGCTTCGACCTGCTCGATACGGCTGACACCCCGGAGGATCGTGTCCTCAAGTCTCTCCATGCGGGCGGTGAGCACATCGGCACCGACGTCCTCGGGCAACGGTGGAAGATCGTCGTCGGGGTCATTGGTCATCAAGGGACCAGCCTTCGAAGACTCGGCGATCGAGCGGGCGGGCGATCTCGGTGATGGCCTGTGTCAGCCGTTCCGCGATGACCGGATCAGCCTTGGCCCATTCGAACAGGATGGCGCCGGCGATGATCTTGCGACGGGCGTCGTCTTTACGTCCTTGCTGGGAAAGAGCGCGTTCGATCTTGCGCGCACGTTCGAGGGCTTGTTTCGCTCGGAGGCGAATCTTGTCAGCATGTTCCTGTGTGACTCTGGCAACCATGAAGCCCTCCGTATTGAAACCTAGCACCCAGAAGCTTAGAAGCAAGAAAGTTTGAAGGGCGCGATTAGAGTATTCTTTGAATACATCGCGGCAAGGGTTCCCCCTGCACCCCAAGGCAGAAGGAAAGTCCGCGTGGCCATCTTCCATCTGACGATGAAGCCGATGGCGCGGAGCAGCGGGCGTTCGGTGATCGGGTCGATCGCGTATCGGTCAGGCGAAAACCTGACCAATCTCCGCGACGGCGTGACCCACGACTATAGCCGCCGCGATGGCGTGGAGAGCGCCACGCTGGTGCTGCCGGGGGAGCGCGCGGAGGAGCGGGGGGTGTTCTGGAACCGGGTCGAGGCGCACCACAAGCGGGGGGACGCGGTGCCGGGACGGGAGATACAGGTGGCGCTTCCAGCCGAACTCGATCCCGACCAGCGGCGGGCGCTTGCGGTGCGTTACGGGCAGGATCTATCCGCCCGGTACGGGGTGGCGGTGGACGTAGCTGTGCATCGACCGCACGGCGAAGGGGACGAGCGCAACCACCATGCGCATATCGTCATGTCGGCCTGCCGGGTGGAGCCGGACGGCACCCTCGGCAAAAAGGTGGCTGAGCTGGACCCCATCCACTGCAAGCGCCACCAATTGCCGACGCCAGCCGAGTACGAGCGGGGGCGCTGGGAGGAGCTGACCAATACGGCATTGGCGCAGGCGCAGTGTCATGCGCGGATCGACCATCGATCGCGGGCAGAGCAGGGGCTGGATGGGTCGGCGCAGGAGAAGATGGGGCCGGCGGTGACGGCGATCGAGCGCAAGGCGCAGCGCGAGGCGCGCGCGGAGGGTCGCGAGTACGAGCCAGTGACGGATCGGGCGCGGGAGCGGTCGCGGCTGCTGGAACTGCGCGACGTGGCCTTGCAGAAGGCGCAGCAGGCGTTGGAATGGGGGGTCGAGTACGCCCAGCGGATGGCGCGGCGCATGCAATCGCCGTTCAGCCGGGAGGCGCTGGCGGCGGTGGGGACGCAGGAGATCGAGCGTCAGTCCCAGGAACGCGCGCAAGCGCAGGCACGGCTTCAGCTACAGCAGGAACAGGCGCAGCGGGAGGCGGTGCAGCGCGAACAGTTGCGCCAGCGTCAGGTGGAGCGCGATCAGCAGCGGCAGATCGATCACGATCATGGGCCGTCGCTCGGGCGGTAGGTCCGCTTACGACCAGACTTTGCCGTTTAACCCCGATCCGCGTAAAGGCCGTAATCGGTTAAAGTTTATGTCACAAGAGGGGCTAATTTCGTAACTTTCTGCCAACATCTCGTAAAAGGGCGCCTGGATGAACAACCTGACTAATCCAAAGCTGCACTTGCGGAGGAGCGAGCAGTGACGGGGCGCCGATGGGCTATGTTCCTGTCATTAGCCCTTTTCGCGGGCATGGTAGGGATCGGAGTGATCTATGGCGGTACGGAATGCGCTGTGCCGAAGAGTGGCCCGTTTCACTGGCTGATGAAGGGTCAGCATTGGGTCGTAACGAAAGGGCGCGCTAGCGGTGGTTGTATGCGCGTTAAATGAGCGCATGTCTTACAGCAACTGGAATGGCCGCTCGCCACCACTTTTCGCTGTTCCTGATGCAGAAATCACAGGTTTTGCATCACGCTTGGAACGGCGGAAAACTCGGCCTTGCGGTGATGCAGAAATCCGATGCGCCGCCGATCGCGGATGTCACGGCTTAGTTGATTGCGGTCTGGCAGCTTTCGGCAAACAGTTGCGGTATAGCAGGCATTACGAACAGCGCGTTTTTACCCATAAACTTGCGGCCCCAGCCGATAGATCGCTCGGCAATTCGCGGCAAAGGGACCGCGACCTGGATGTTCGAACATATTCTGGACTGTAACCTACGGGGACGGCCAATCCTTTCTTGCGCATGAGCTCCCCACCATTCTCTAATAATTATGGTGGCACACGGCCCCGCCGCCGGTATGAAAGTTGGCATGTATCGGACTCGCAGCTGATATGACGAAACAGGCCGATTTCCTTTCCACACGGGACCGCCATTTACGTCTGGTCGCCGATAGTCCGATTCCTTCGGTGATCAGTGATCCGCGGTTGCCCGACAACCCCATCGTTGCCTGTAACGCCGGCTTCTGCGAGTTAACCGGGTATGCGGTCGAGGAAGTCGTTGGGCGCAACTGCCGCTTCCTGTCGGGCCCGGCGACTGAGCCGTGGCTGACCGAGGAGATCCGTCGCGGTGTACGAGAGCATCGTCCGGTGCTTGTCGAAATCTTGAACTACAAGTGCAACGGTCACCCATTCCGCAACGCCGT
>NZ_JASJVC010000119.1:0-5975 GCF_035019905.1 Sphingomonas sp. 10B4
CCCATCCCCGCAAACCCGCAAACACCCGAAATCGCGCCGTCACCTGCGCCACGGGAAACTGCCGCCCGCCGCGGTCGCCAAACCGCAAAGCCGGGTCGGCAAAGCCCTGGTACGAAGACTCATGAATAATCCAGGCTAGGATCCCCTCGATCGTGCTCGATCAAGCGCTGGCCCGTCGTGATCAGTTCGACCAGTCAAGGTGTCGCCAACTACGGCCCGACGCGGTTGCGCTCCGCCTTCTTCTGCCAAAGGTCCCAAGCGCGACCGATCTGGCCGTCGTTGGTCGCTGCTGCAGCTTCGCCCTCTTCTGCGGTGAGGTAGATGACTGGGCCCAACTGCATCGCCTGGAGCTGCATGCGCGCATTGAACTCCGCATAGACCGCCCGAAACACCGCCTGGCGGAGGGAGACGCCGACCACCGTGGAGCCATGGCCGCGCATGAGCACGACCGAGCGGTCGCCGAGCGTCCTGGCCAGTGCCTGCGCGAGATCCGGGTCGCGGACCAGCATGTCGGTCGCCTCGCCTCGCACCTCACGGATCTCGAACACCGGCGTTCTCGTCCCCAGGAAGGCGCCCATATGCGAGACCGAGCGCAGCGGGACCGAGGGCACCACGCTGAAGGGGATCACCGAGGGCGAGTGGCTGTGCACCACTGCCATCACGTCGGGCCGGGCGCGGTACAACTCCCCATGGATGAAGCGCTCCAGGAAGGGGCGGTGCTCACCCGGCGAGACCACCTCGCTGCTCAGACTGAGCTCCAGGATGTCGCTCTCCTCGACCAACTCAGGCGCTTTACTGCGGGGTAACAGGTAGCGGTCGGCCCGGCCCGGATGCCGTATGCTAACGTGGCCGAACCCGTCGACGACGCCCTGGTCAGCTAGGATATGACTGGCTGTCACCAGTTCTGCGAGGACCTTTAACGGGGCGTCGGTCAGCGCACCCATCATTCGGCCACGGCGTGGCCGACGCCGACGTACATTGTTAGGTCACATGGCAGGGAAGGAGCTCGGCGGAGGAAAGTGCCCACTGCCGCTGCCCCCAGTTGGGGGTTCACCTGCGGATTAGGGATAATGCTCCGCGGCTCGGTGGCGGCGTTGGCAGGTTTGGACATCCTTAGGTCTCCGTTGAGAGTAGTTCATTTTGAACGGTCGGTTTCAATTAAAGTGAAGGCGGTAGTCGCAACCAATTCGAACGAAACCGCTCAGCCCAAAGCCGCTCATAAACTCAAAGGCCTGTCTAGCCGAATTGGTTGCGCCGGAAAGCAGCGACGCATCGTTCATACCGATCTGACCTAGGGCGCAGCCGCGCAGGTCAGCGCCCACATCAGCCGAAGTTTTCGTGGGCTCCTGCCTCACCTCTGAGCCAGTATCCTGATGCGCGCAGCCAGCGTGGGGGATGGCGCCTTTCGTCGAGGAAGTAGCCGCGAAGGGTTTTCGCTACCGACGCTTCAGCGGCGATCCAGATGTATCCGTCGCCCGCCGGCAGTTCCAACCTCTCGAGGGTTTTACGCAGTGGTTCAGCGTCGCCTAGCGGCTGTCCCTCACGACACACCCAAAGCGGTGTCCAGGCTGCGGGCGTCGAAATTGACTGGGTCTCAGCCAGGTCGTCGACGATGATGACGGTTGTCACGGCGACACCGGAACGAAGCCCTTCCAACCGCCGACCGATCGCCGCTATGCCGGTTTCGTCGGCGATCAGCAGATACCAGTCGAAATCATCAGGCACGACCTGCGAGCCGCGCGGCCCACCAATATGTAGCTCGTCACCAAGTTTCGCCTGGATAGCCCATGCTGTTGCGGGACCCGCTTCGTGCAGCGCGAAGTCGACAATCAGCGTGCCGGCGGCGGTATCGAACGCACGGGGCGTATAGTCCCGCATGAGGGTTCCACCTGCACCGTCAGGCAAGAAAATCTTCACGTGATCATCCGCGCCGAGGCTCACAAAATCGGTGAGTTCCGGCGAGTGGAAGGCAATGCGAAGCATCTTAGGCGTCAACGAGATGATATCGGTCACCGTTAGCACCCGGCGACGGCTGTCATGGCGCATGCGCTGGACCACGTGACGCTCCGAGGCTTCGGCCTGGTGGAAGGTTTCCATTCGCGGGCCGCTCACGCCGCCTCACGACGGCCGTTGCCATCAATGAACACGAAGCGCCGAACGGCGGCATACACTTCCACAGCAAACATCTCCGGCCACCCCCAAAAGGACCAAACCTTGCATTTTTATACTTTTACGCCGCCACGCTCAGTTGTCAACGGCGGTCGGTTTCCAGGCCAGTGTGGCGGAGTAAAAGCAGGCCAGTGATGATGCGCTGTCGCGATATGCAAAGGACCCCGATCGGGGCCCTTTGCATATCGTCGGCGTCGTCTTGGATTAGGTGGTGGTAATTTCGCCGGTGCCGGGATCGATGATCTCGGTGGCCTGGTTTTGCTCCGCCCCGGCGGCGGTGGCGCGGCGGCGGCACGAATGTCTCGCGGCTTCGGGCCCGGCAGATGCGGACGTAATCCTTCACCACGGTGTAGCCGCCGGCAAAGCCGTGCTCATCGCGTAGCCGCTCGAAGATCCGCTTCGCCGTGTGGGGCTGCTTCACCGGTCCCGTCCGGTCGGCCTCGAGGATCGCATCGATCACCGGCAGCAGCGGCCCCAGCTTCGGCTTCGCCACCGGCTGTGTCCGCGTGTAACCAGGCGGCAACGAGAACCGGCACATCTTCAACACCGTTTCGCGGCTTAGCCCGGATTATTCAGTGCGCCCCGACGGCGCGTAACACCAGTGGAGGGAGTTTCCACCCAGATAGTTGTCGATAGGTCTGGTAGCTGACGAGCGGCTTGGCAGGGTAACCGGTTGGGCTGAAGCCTCGTGACAAAGGCCGCTTTGGGCGGTTGAGCGATCCGGCGGGCCGTAACGTGTGAAGCCTGAGCAGGCCTCGAAAGTGATGATGCGGATGCCGACCCGCCTGAATAACGGGGAAGGCAGAACGGGCGGGGAAGAAATCGACGAGCGCACCCGCTCGATCCGCCGGGGTAATGGGCACGGCACGCTGGAATGGTGATGCGGGTAATCGGGGGAGACCCGTCCCGGGCGAGGGTAGCGGCCTCAACGGCGTGCTTGGCGCGGCGGTTCGGAGCGGGAGTCGGACAGGGTCATAGTACTGTTGAGGCCGGGTAATGCCGGTGGAGGGAAGGACCCTGACTTCTGGTTTGCTTTTGACGATGATGAGGTGAGGGTGATTGGCGATGAGCCTGCAAACGCCTGACAAGATCCGGACTCTTCAAAGAAAGCTGTATCGTAAAGCGAAGGCGGAGCCCGCTTTTCGCTTCTACGTGCTCTACGACAAGATCTGTCGCGACGACATTTTGCGCCATGCCTACCGGGTCGCCCGCGCCAATGCGGGTTCGCCGGGTGTGGACGGGGTGACGTTCGCGCGGATCGAGGCGGCGGGCGTGGAGGAGTGGCTGGCGGGACTGCGTGAGGAACTGGTCTCGAAGACATATCGACCCCAGTCGGTGCGACGGGTGATGATCCCGAAGCCCGGCGGTAGAGAACGACCGCTCGGCATTCCGACGATTCGGGACCGGGTGGTACAGACCGTCGCCAAACTCGTACTGGAGCCGATCTTCGAGGCAGACTTCGAGGATAGCGCTTATGGCTATCGTCCCAACCGGGGTGGTGGTCAGGCGGTCAAGGAGGTGCACCGGCTTATCTGCCGGGGTTACACCGACGTGGTTGTTGCCGATCTGTCGGGCTATTTCGACAGCATTCCGCACTCGGATCTCTTGAGGTCCGTGTCCCGCAGGGTCGTCGACAGGCATACGCTGCGTCTCATCAAGATGTGGCTCAAGGCGCCTGTCGAGGAGCGGGATGGCGACGGGAAGCGGCGTATGAGTGGTGGACGCAATGCAACGCGGGGAACGCCGCAAGGCGGCGTCGCGAGCCCATTGCCGGCCAACATCTACATGAACCGTTTCCTGAAACACTGGCGTCAGACTGATCGGGGCGAAGCGTTCCGTGCCCATGTTGTCGCCTATGCCGACGACTTCGTCATCCTTAGCGGCGGCTGCGCGGACGAGGCTCTGGCGTGGACGAGGACGGTGATGAGCAAGCTCGGGCTCACTCTCAGCGAGGCCAAGACTTCGCTGAAAGATGCCCGCCAGGAGCATTTCGACTTCCTTGGATATACCTTTGGTCCCGAGTATTTTCGTAAGGACGGCCATTGGTATCTGGGCGCAAGCCCATCTCGGAAAAGTGTCCAGCGGTTGAAGGACAAGGTGGGCGATCTTCTGGTGCCCGGCGATATGGGGACATGGCCTGATGTGAGGAATCGGCTCAACCGCCTGTTGCGCGGCTGGTCGACCTACTTCAGCTATGTAACCCGTCTGACGGCGTATCGAGCTGTCGATAACCACGTCTACGAAAGCGTTCGACACTTCCTTGTGCGGCGGCACAATGTGCCGGGGCGCGGCAACCGTCGCTTCTCTCATGACTATGTCTACGGGGACGGCGGAGTCATGCGGCTCCGGAATGCTCACATCGGGCCACCACCGAAAGCTGTGCGGTGAAGTTAGTCGGAAAGCCGGATGCCGGAAATCGGCACGTCCGGTTTGATGAGCGGGGACGGGAAACGGGGCTCACGCCACCGCGCCCGTCCTCGACTCTACCCGGACGGTCTGTTTGGGGGTAGCGAGCGTAGCTTAACTCTTTGATCTGATGTAGAGAATGGGTATCGACGCCGTTCTTTTCATCCGGACAGAAAGTGCCACGCCCGCCATGGTCGATGATAGCGCGCTGCGGTTCTCGTTTCCAGCGGTTTGCGGTCGCAAGACGACCGCAGCGTTCGACGGCGGGCGGTTGACCTCGGACGGTGGGGTGTTGCTGCTGGCGCAGGCCGAGCGACAGATGGGATTGGCGGCAGCTCTCGCCGGGTGCATCGCTGATCGGCGCGACCAAAGCCGCGTCATCCATGATTTCGATGATATTCTGCGCGCCCGCATGCTGGCGATCGTGTGTGGCTATGAGGATGCCGACGACCTCGACGTGCTGCGGCATGATCCCGGGTTCAAGCTGGCGCTGGGCAAGCTGCCCACTGGCCCGGTCGGTCTGGCGAGCCAACCGACGATGTCCCGCTGGGAGAACGCCCCGACGACACGCGAGTTGATACAGCTGACGGGCGCGTTGATCGACATCTACTGTGCAAGCTATCCCGCGCCGCCGGCAGCGGTCACGCTCGATATCGACGAGACGGTCGATGTCGTCCATGGCGGCCAGCAGCTATCGTTTTGGAACGGCCACTACGGCGAGCGGTGCTTTCTGCCGATCCATGTCTACGACACCGCGACCGGCCGCCCGGTCGCGATGTTGCTGCGGACGGGCAAGACGGCATCGGGCGCGGAGGTTGCCCGGCACCTGCGCCGGTTGATCCGGCACATCCGCCGCCATTGGCCCCATACCCACATCACGCTGCGTGGCGACGGGCACTATGGCCGCCCTGAGATCATGGCGTGGTGCGAGGCGAACAGCATCGACTATGTCTTCGGTTTGCCGGGCAATGCCGTCCTTCATGCCGATGCGATGATCGTCGCCGCCGCCGATGCCTGCGCCACCGACCGGGCGCTGCGCGGTCTCGTTGAGCTGCGCCGTTATGCCGAGACCCGCTGTGCCGCCAAGTCGTGGGGAGCAGACACACGCCGGGTCGTGGCGCGCGTCGAAGCCTCGAGCCTGGGCCTCGACATCCGCTTCGTCGTCACCTCGCTCAAGGACGGCAGTGCCGAGCGGATCTACGACACGCTCTACTGCGCCCGGGGTCAGGCCGAAAACCTGATCAAGCTCCACAAGGCCCAGCTGAAAAGCGACCGCACCTCATGCCGATCGGCCAACGCCAACCAGATGCGCCTCATCCTCCACACTGAACCGTCCCGGGTTTCTCGGAGGCTTCTACTTGTGAGAAGGAGCTACCATGAGCAAGACGACGAACAAGTTT
>NZ_JASJVC010000120.1:0-5692 GCF_035019905.1 Sphingomonas sp. 10B4
AGATGTGTATAAGAGACAGGGTCACCCGTGCCACGGGCCGACCCACCCCCGGCCCCTCCCTTCCAGGGAGGGGAGGAACGGCGCACCGCCATTTCAGGCAGCGCTGCGCCGTTCCTCTGCTCCGTAGCGTCGCCGCGTGCTTTCGCCTTACGAAACCCGCTCGAAGTTCAAAGTCCGCGCCGTCGTGTCCGCCGCCACCAGCCGCACCGAGATCGTCTCCCCCGGCTTGCCCTCGGTCTTGACGCTCGTCAGCACCGCCAGCTCGCACAGCTGAATCCGCGCGCCGTGCGCATCCGCATCGACGATCACCGCGAAGAAGATCTCGCCCTCGCGCCCCTGCAGCACCGCCGTCTCGGCCAGGTCGATCACCGCGCGGTCGATCCGCCCGCCGATCGCATCGGCGCGCGCCATCACCGGCGGGAGCGTCTCGAACGCCTGCGTCACCACCTCGGGCACTGGCTGCCCATTGGCGATGGCGAGCGCGGCGCGCACGACATAGCGATCCGCCAGCCGGCGCAGCGGCGCCGTCGCATGCGCATAGGTCGCCGCCATCGCCGCGTGCCACGGGACCACGCCATCGCGGTACGGCGTATAGGTCGCCCCGCCCCCGCTCCGGCGCTCGGCGATCATGAAGGCGGCCTGCGCCGGGTTGGACGCGGACAGCGTCGCCACGAACTGCGGCAGCGACAATGCGGCGGGCCAGTCGAGCCCAAGCCCCAGCGCGACATTGCGCAGCCGTTGCACCGCACGATCGTCAGGCCCGGCCATCACGCGAAATAGGCCGGTATGATGGGCTTGCAGAAGCGCCGCGACGGCGAGATTGGTCGCGAGCGACAGCGCGGCATTGCGGTCCTCCGACAGCAACCGCGGCTCGAACGCCAGCCGATACCCGCCCTTCCCGTCAGCAATCACATCCTGCTGTGGCGGATCGACGCGACTCGCGCCGCGCGCATCCTCGGCGGTGGCGATGCGGTTGGCGAGTTCGGCGAAATCGGGCGGGAGATCGGCCTCGGTCACGCTGTCATAGGCAAGCTTCGCCCGACTGCGAATGATCGCGCGCTCGGCCCCGTCGAGCGTCGGAGTCCCATCGGGCGCAACGCGCACGGTGAACACCACCGCCGGTCGCGGCCCGCTCGGCAACAGGCTGGCTGCGCCTTCCGCCAGCACCGGCGGGTAGAGCCCGGCCTTGCCGTCGGGCAGATACAGCGTCGTGCCGCGCTTCCACGCCTCGGCGTCGATCAACCCGCCATCGTCGACGAACCACGCGACGTCCGCGATCGCATAGTGGAGCAACAGGTCCGCCCCGCTGCGCTCGATCGCGAACGCCTGATCGAGATCGGTCGAACTCGCCGGGTCGAGCGTGACGAACGGCATAGCCGTCCGATCGACATGCGCGCTCGGCACGCGCTTGGCGGCTTCCTCCGCTGCCGCGAGCACCTGCGGCGGAAACGACTCGGGCACGCCGAACTGCGTCCGGATCAGCGGCAGCCCCGCGGCCAGCACCGCGTTCGAATCGACGAGTGTCTTCAACCGCGCAGCCTCAATAGCCGCCACCGCCAACGACGACGTCGCTGAAGCGCGTGATGTGCGGCTCGAACTTGAGCATCACCTTGCCGGTCGAGCCGTGGCGCTGCTTGGCAATGATCAGTTCCGCCAGGCCATCGACGCGCGAGAGATGCTCGGACCATTGCGCGTGCTTGTCCTGCACCCCCGCCGGGCTGTTCGCGCTCGGGATCTCGGGCTGCGCCATGTTGAGATAATAATCCTCGCGATAGACGAACATCACCATGTCGGCGTCCTGCTCGATCGATCCCGATTCGCGCAGATCCGACAGCAGCGGGCGCTTGTCCTCGCGCTGCTCGACCGCGCGGCTGAGCTGCGACAGCGCCATTACCGGCACGTTGAGATCCTTCGCGACGCCCTTGAGGCCACGGCTGATCTCCGAGATTTCCTGCACACGCCCGTCGCCCGAACTCTTCGCCGAGCCCGACAGCAGCTGAAGATAATCGACGATGATCAGCCCGAGCTGGTTGTTGTGCCGCCGCTGCAACCGCCGCGCACGCGTGTGGAGGGAAGCGATCGAGAGGTTGGCGGTATCATCGATGAACAGCGGCAGATTCTCGAGCTCGGCCGCGGTCGTCGCGAGCGCCTGGAATTCATGCCGGCTGATCTTGCCCGAACGCAGCACGTCCGAATTGATTCGCGCCTGCTCGGAAAGCACGCGCCCCGCCAGCTGATCGGCCGACATTTCCAGGCTGAAGAACGCGACCTTCGCGCCGAGCGAGCGCTCGGGGTCGATCCCGTCGGCCATGTCGCGCATCCAGCGCTGCGCCGCGTTGAACGCGATGTTGGTGGCAAGCGAGGTCTTGCCCATGCCCGGACGCCCGGCGAGGATCATCAAGTCGGAGCGGTGCATACCGCCGATCTTGGTGTTGATGCTCTCGATTCCCGTCGTGATGCCCGAGATATGTCCGCCCGAATTGAGCGCCACCTCGGCCATCTTGAGCGTCGTCTTGGCGGCCTGGAGGAAGCTCTTGGTCTGGCTCTCGGTCGCGCCGTCCGAGGCGACCTTGTAGAGCTCTTCCTCGGCAGCTTCGATCTGCGCGCGCGGATTGACCTCTTCGGAGGTATCCATCGCGCGATCGACGAGGCCACGGCCGACCGTCACCAGCGTGCGCAACATCGCGAGGTCGTAGATCTGCTTGGCGAACTGCCGCGCGCCGATCAGCCCCGCGCCCGAGCCCGTGAGCTGCGCGAGATAGGCGGGGCCGCCCAGCTCGCGCATCCCGGCGTCCTGTTCGAACATCGGGCGCAGCGTGACGGGGCTCGCGAGCATGTCGTTGCCGCGCAGCGTCTTGATCGCGCTGAAGATGCGGCCGTGGAGCGGCTCGAAGAAATGTTCCGCGTCGAGCCGGTCGATCAGATCGTCGGCGAGGCGGTTGTCGATCATCATCGCGCCGAGCATCGCGGCTTCGGCTTCGACGTTCTGTGGTAGCGATACGGTTTCGGGAACGGGCGGTGTGGGGAGGAATGCTGTGGCCATGGCGCTCTCATCCCACTCGCCGCCTGCCCACTCAAGCGGATTGCGCTCACCCGGGTGTGAATCCCGTGGGCGGATGTTGTCCCCTGGCCCCGCCCCCGCTACGGCGTAATCATGGCCGATCCGCGCATCATTGCCGTGACCCTCGACGAACGCACGATCCTGTGGCGGTCGGCCGATATCGAGCAGGAACGCCGCATCGCGATCTTCGATCTGATCGAAGGCAACCATTTCGCGCCGCAAAGGGCGTATCCCGATGGCTATGCCGGCCCCTACCGGATCGCGCTCAGCGTCGAGGAAGGCCGGCTCGGCATCGCGATCCACCGCGCGGACGACAGCCATCTCGAGACCTATGTGCTCGGCATGGGGCGCTTCCGCCGCCCGATCAAAGACTATTTCGCGATCTGCGACAGCTATTACCAGGCGATCCGAAACGCGACACCGGCGCAGATCGAGACGGTGGACATGGCGCGGCGCGGCATCCACAACGAAGCGGCGGAGCTGCTCAAGGAGCGGCTGGAGGGCAAGATCGAGATCGACTTCGACACCGCCCGCCGGCTGTTCACGCTGATCTGCGTACTTCATATCAAGGGCTGACCGCCCGAACGGGACTATCGTGGTAAAATATCGCCTGTGGGGCATCCGGGTCGGGCTGTACGCCACGATCGCCGGCGTACTCGCCCTTGCTGCCATCATTCTCTGGGTGCTCGCGCTGAGCTGGCGCCCGACCGACCGCTTCGCGTTCCAGGGGCTCGACGTGTCTGCCGCCAATGGCGAGATCGACTGGTTTGCCGTCAAACGCGGCGGCGCCGATTTCGCCTATGTCCGCGCAACCGCCGCCGATCAGCGCGACCCGCGCTTCGAGGCGAACTGGGCGGCGGTCGCCGAGACGGGAATGCGCCGCGGGGCGAGCCATGCCTATTCGCTGTGCCGCCTCGCCGCCGATCAGGCCAACGCCTTCAACACGATCGTCGCGCGCGACGATGGCGCGCTCCCCACCGCGCTCGAGCTCGATTTCAGCGACGATTGCACCGCGCGGCCGACCGCGCCGATCGTGCTCGACGAGCTTAGGCGCTTCATCACGATGGTCGAATCGCATACCGGCAAGCCGCTGCTGGTCAAGGTCAGCAAGCGCTTCGATGCGGCATACGGCGTGACGCTGGCGATTCCCCGCCCGGTCTGGGCGATGCAGGATTTCTTCCCGCCCGATTATCCGGCAAGGCGCTGGCGGATGTGGCAGGCAAGCGACATGCGGCGCATCGACGGGGTCGATGGGCCGGTCCATTGGGATGTAGTGGCACCATGACGATGCAAGAAACCTTGATCACCGCAGCGCGCGCCGCCGCGTTGAACGCACACGCCCCCTATTCGCGCTTCGCGGTCGGCGCGGCGGTGCTGCTCGCCGACGGGCGGATCGTGACCGGCGCGAATTTCGAGAATGCGAGCTATGGCCTGTCGCTCTGCGCCGAAACGGTCGCGCTCGCGACGGTCAACAGCGCGGGCGATTTCCGCGACGTGGTCGAGATCGGCGTGATCGGCGGCGCGATGGACGCCGACGGGCGCCCGACGGGAACCGCGCCGGTCGGCCCGTGCGGCCGCTGCCGCCAGGTGATCAACGAAGCCGCGCAGATCGGCGGGCGCGATATCGTCGTCTGGTGCGGCGCGGCCGAGGGCGACGCCGTCGAGCGCTATCTGTTGAGCGAATTGTTGCCGCATGCTTTCGGGCCGGCGGATCTGGGGTTGGGGCCGAAAGCGTAATCGCGAGGTTGCCGCTCCCCGGCGAAGGCCGGGGCCCAGTCGCGAGCGTTCGGTAGTCGAACGCGACGCCACCCCTGCAACGCCCGCATCTGGGCCCCGGCCTTCGCCGGGGAGCGTCGCGTCAGTCCACCTTCGATGCCCCAGCGAACAGCGCATCGACCGACCCGCCATTCGCGCGCAACGCTGCCTCGACGCGCTTGCGCCCGTCATAATAGCGCAACGCCGGAACGCTGCGATGCCCCGCCTTGAGCAAAGCCGCATCTCGGTCCGACAGGCTCCCCCCTACCGCCACCAGATCGCAATAGCCCTCGCGCAGCCACGCCGGATAGACGACATCGGCCGCGACGCCGTAGCGCGCGCGGATCAGCCCGTGGGTGCGCTCGTGCGCGATCACGCCCGACAGGCTGCGGTGTCCCGCCATCGCCCCGCCGTTGAAAACCACGTCACGCGCGGCATCGCTGCGGTTGACGACGATCGTCTCGCCAAACCCGCGCGAGAGCGCGAACGCACCCGACGCCTGCAAGGCGAGCGCCCGCCAACGCCACCCGCCCTCGGTCAGGAAGACGCGCCGACCATAGCCCGACCCGAAGATCGCGCTCTTGCGCAGCAGCGCGTCGGATTTCGCCAGAAGCTGCGGCATCGTCGCCGGCAGCGCCCGCTCGGAATAGACGACGGTATCGCCGATGATCTGGCGATGCGGAAAGGCCAGCACCTCGGGCGCGAGTACCACGGTGCCCAGCCCGACCCCGGCCAGCACCAGCCCGCGATTGAAAAGCCTATGCCATCGACGCATCGATCCATCTCCCCGTATGTGTATTATACTCCGTCTGCTTGACGACCCGCGAAATCGTCGCTCGCTCAAGCCATGATTCTGTAATCTGCAGGATCGATGAC
>NZ_JASJVC010000121.1:0-5539 GCF_035019905.1 Sphingomonas sp. 10B4
TTTCTCTACACTAAATCAGTAGGTTAAGCTACGCTCGCCAACCCGAAATCGCCCGTCCGACGAATAATCCGGGCTAGCCACGGCGCAAACCACAGTACTTGCTCCGTTGCTAACCTCTCAGGTCAGACGCACGCCGAATAGATGACCGTCGCCGGATGGATACGTCGGTCACCACGCCAGTCCGTTCGCAGCACGAGTTCGGCCGGCAAGCTTAGGTGGCGTGATGGCAGGCCTTTTACCTACCGTTGGTAGGGGCGAGACTTTGGAAGATCGTTCGCTCTGGCGCTGTCAAGGGAGCTTCGCGCCCACATCTCGTGCGCCCGAGATCTCGGCGGGAATGAAGCCAATGAGGGCGAAAACAAGCGCTATAATGCTCAACACGCCAGCACCAAGCAGCAGGGCGTGATCACTCGCCCAAGCGTTTGTGGTCGGGGACGCCAAGGTTACGAGCGCCAGCAGCCCGACGGCGAGGTTAAGAAGGCCGATCGTTAGGGTCATCACCCGCGAGGCAATTGCGGCGCGTTCGCTCGCCGCGCGGACCAGGTGTGATATCCACAGGCCATTCAGCCCTCCTGAGAATATCATGCCCAAGCTGAAAGCCACGGCGGCGAGGATCGCATTTCCGAGCCCGCCGAATTGCGACGCAGCAAGGCTGATGGCTGCCGCTTGGGAGAGGGTGTCGAAGGAAAGAGCGAACAGCATGCCCACCCCCGCGATAATCAGTGGATGATCGTTTGTTCCGCCCGTCAGCAACTGGGCCTTGAGGCCGACCGGCCGCACCGACTGGCCATGAGGCGCGATCCAGGCGGCGCGGAGGTTGAGCGCCCCAAGGGCGAGCAGAAACATGATCGAAACCGTCGTGCCGGCCACTGCGAGGCTGGATGGTATGCGCCACTGCGCCATTAGCGTCGCCGTGGCCACGGCAGTCACCAACACAACGACGCAATGACCCATGGAAAAGAGGACGCCAGCTAGTCGTGCGACGACCGGGCGAGTTTGGATGCTCCGGCGGGCAAGGCCATCGATGGCGGAGAGGTGATCGGCATCGAAGCCATGTCGCACCCCGAGCCCTGCCGCTACGCCGCAGAGCGTGAGGAATGTGCCGCCACCTAGATCCATGCGAGGCCTGCCATCAGCTTGTGAGACATGGCCTAGAGAGTTGCCTGCATGCTCAACCGAAACGACCGGGACTCGATTGGGTGAAAGTGGATGACATCGATGCCGCCGACGGGTTCTCCGGGAAGGCGTAATATGTAGAAATAGTCGATCGCCGAGGCCTGATTGTCGGTGAGGTTAAAACCCACCAATTCAAATCGGAGACGCGGACCGAATTTGTAGCCGATGCGGCCGTAGACCGTCCCGGCCTCAAGCTGCTTCTGGATCACAATGCCTTCGTTGGAGGTTGCCGCGATGTCTAGTTGGCTTGTGCGCGAACCGCTCACGGTAACTCCAGACACCTCCGTCGCGCGTGCCGTCGCGACCGGGGCGTCAACCAAATCCTCGGCGGCATATGCGCCGAGGGCTGGTGAGGATAACGCAAGGATCGCAGCCGCACATCGCCGCCGCTCCAGAGGCCTACTTTTGCTCCGTCGTGTACAGTCAGACTGTACGGTAGGCAAGTCAATGAACGTAGTCAAAACTTCGACGACTCGTTCTCGGCATCAAGAGCGCGGAACAATGTTTGATCACCGCTGGGCATACCTCCCCAACGTCGCTTGGCAGCCATGATCTCTTCAGTGGATAGGATGCGATGTCTTGCTGGGGGCAAAGCATACTCCTCGGCAGGGCTGGCTAAGGCCTCAAAGTACTTCTCGAACCCGGCGGGCGTCGTGATCAACATGAATTTCGCAGTTTGCGATACGACGCGAAATTCGTGGCGCGTTGAACGGGGAACATAAACGAAAGCACCCGCGGTAAGCCCGTAATACATCGTATCTCCCACGGCGAAATCCATAACGCCGGCGAGAATGTAGAACGCCTCAGTGGTGTTGGAGTGTGTATGGCCCGGTGCGGCGAAGCCTCGCGGCGCCAGCTGCTCAACAACACAGAATTGCCCGTTCGTGTCTAGCGCTCGCGCTTTAAGCGTAAATAGTGCCTCCATAAACCAGATGGCAGGCCCTTCATCCGCGTGAAGTACGTAACCTGGCGACAAACCGTCTGGCGTTCCGCCTGCCCGCTTCGTCGACACAGGGTCATCGGGCCCGATTTCAACCGGCGGCTTCAGAAATGAAAGCGTCATGGCTGCACCTTCTCGTCTGCACTGAGATGACCATCTTCGATCAGCGTTCGCTGCGTAATATTCAATGCGCCGAAGGCTCGAGGGAGCCCGGTGTAAAGCGCTAGTTGCTCGTAGAGCTCCGGGAACTCCTCGATTTTAAGTCCATGGCGCAAGCCGGCGCGTACATGCACCGGGATTTCATGCTCGGCCCCAATCGCAACCAGCGCGGATATCGTGGCAAGCGAGCGGTCGCGGCGGCTCAAGCCGGCCCGCGTCCACACCTCTCCCCAGCAATACCGGGTCAGAAAGTCTTGGAACGAGCGCGTGAACGGGGTGATCGCGGCAATTGTCTTGTCGACATGCGCATCGCCCAGCGCAACGCGCCGACTACGAAAGCCGACGTCGAGATTCGCCGCCGATCCGAAGTGATCGAGTAGCGCCCTGACGGTTTTTGCCGGTTGTTCCAGCGTCACAAGATGCGCAGCGACAGAAATGACTTCTGTCTTAGCGTTCGGCAAAGTTGACAACAATTCTTCTTGCGACGTCGGGACGAACCGGTCTTCGGCGCCAGTGAGAATCAGCACCGGCGCGGCTATGCGGCCAATATCCTGACTGAGATCCGAATTCGCCATTGATTCGTAAAAATCGGCTAGACCCGCAGACGCGGTAGACGCGACGGCTTCTTCGAGCAGTTTCACCAGTGCGGGGTCACGCTTTCGCAATGAAGGCGTGAGCCACCCGCCGATCAGCTCGCTCGCTACATGATCGATATCGCCGGCGCGCAGCCGCGCCGCGAGCGCGATCCACAGATCTGCATTCTTCACTTTGGCGCTGGCGCCTATCACCGCGATTCGACTGACGCGCTCGGGATGATGAATCGCGAGCCAGAGGGCCACGACACCTCCGAACCCACAACCGGCGATATGGGCCCTGGCGCATCCTACTGCGTCGAGGGCCTCTACGGCAGCGTGGCCGATTGCGGCCACGTCAGCAGACGGCACCGAAAGGAAATCTCGGACAGGACGGATAATGCGGAACTGCTCCGAGAGCGGGCCTAAAACGGCGTACCATGTTGCCGCCCCCACCCCCGGCTCATCTAGGAGAAGTAATGTCTGCGCGCCCGCCGGACCCGTTGATGATGTTTTCACTTGATCGTGGTTATGCGGACCGTGACCGTGATGGGTGTCAAAACTCATTACTCACTATCTCCCCTTTTTTAAAACGACCCTACGCCCTTTGCTATCTTGGGCTAAGTAACTGCAACCCTAAGGATGAGTCCTATCGCATAACGGTTGATCAATACTGCGGTCGTCGCGAAGAGATCGGGCATCGCCAGAGCCGCAAACACAGGGCCGAAATGACATCCCGCCGCGAGGTGTGTCGCAGTTCTCGGCTTCCGCAGTCTAACCGTAACGGCCCGCTTTCTTTTGGGCGATTATCGCACAGTTGTGCGGTTAACATTCTTATTGTTAATATGAGGAAGTCGACGAGTCAATGGCCTTCTCATGGCCATCGGCTTGGTCGGGTTCGAGAGGAAAGGGAGGTGCCAAAGTCACTCTGACCGATGATGAGAGCCTGATCCGAAAGTAGTTAAGGAACCCCTGAACAGGTAGCAAATTCAGGGTGCGGGCGGCGTCAATTGTTAAATTTGCCGCCAAGCTCTCTTTGAGGTGCGTGTGTTTGGCCGATATGGCGGATTTCGGGCCTATCTTTGCTGGTATCTGGCTGTTTCCGGGTGCATTTCCCGTTCGGCGGGCGCAGTTATCCTGCGGTTCAGGCCAATTTCTCGCGCATGATGTAGATATTGGCCAGGGTGAGTTGGCAGAAAATCTGCTGGCTGTTTTTGTACAGCCCGCGATAGCGGGTCTTAGTGTAGCCGAACTGGCGCTTGACCACACGAAAGACGTGCTCGACCTTGGAGCGGAACCCGGACGTAAACCGGTTGATCCGACGCTGTTCATCGGTCAGGGCCTGGCCCTTCCTGCGCTTGAACGGCGTGGCCCAGACGACATCGCCTTGGGCGCGCTCGGCTTCGAGCGAACGCTCGTTACTGGCATAGGCGCTGTCGCCAAAGGCGATTTCCTCCTCGCCGTGCAGCAGGGCAGCGGTCACCACGCCGTCATGCACATTGGCCGACGTCATGTCGGCCGAATGGACGCAGCCCGAAGCCGCATCCACGCCGATATGGGCTTTCATCCCGAAGTACCACTGGTTGCCTTTTTTGGTCTGCTTCATCTCGGGATCGCGCGACTTCGCGGCGTTTTTGGTCGATGGCGGCGCGGCAATCAAAGTCGCATCCACGATCGTGCCTTGGCGCAACAGCAAACCACGCTCGGTCAAAATCGCCGTCATCTCGTCAAACAGCACTTTGTGCAGTTCATGTTTCTCCAGCAAATGCCGAAAATTCAGAATCGTCGTTTCGTCAGGCACGCCTTCAAAGTCAAAGCTGATCGCGGAAAAATCGCGCAACAGCGGCGTCTCAAACAGCGCTTCTTCCATCGCCGGATCGGACAGTCCAAACCATTGCTGCAAGAAATGAATCTTCAGCATCGAGCGCAGCGGGTAGGGACGACGACCACGACCAGCCACCGGATAATGCGGTCTGATTAACGCCTCGAACCGGTCCCACGGCACCACAACCGCCATCTGATCCAGAAATATCGCGCGCCGCGTCTGTCTGCGGGGCCGTGACATACCAATTTCCGAAAAACGACCCTGCTTCATGCGCTCCTCCATTTGCCAAGAGAATCACATCATCGTCGCCGCTGCAAGCCCGACTTGTTCAGAGTTTCCTTAAGCAATACCAGTATCTTGTGATTCAGCCGTCTTTGCGAAGAGATGGAGGAAGCCATGGGATGGACTGTTATTGCCCGGCGCGAACATAGCCGGGAAGGTTTGCGATATCCAAGCGATATGACGGAACGCGAATGGCTGCTGACGGCGCCATTCATTTCGCCTGCGAAGACGGGAGGTCGGCGCCGGACGACGGACATGCGCGAGGTTGTAAACGCGCTGCTGTATATTGCGTCGAGCGGCGGTGCGTGGCGGATGCTGCCCAAATGCTTTGCGCCGGACGGTGCGGCGCTATTTCTACGCTTGGCGGAACACCGGCTTGTTCGAGACGATCAACACCGTGCTGGTGATGAACCTGCGTGAGATTTAGGGGCGCGAGGCGCACCCCAGCGCCGGCGTGATCGACAGCCAGAGTGTAAAAGAGGTCATCGCATCCAGTGTTCTCTAGCCTGGATTATTCATGAGTCTTCGTACCAGGGCTTTGCCGACCCGGCTTTGCGGTTTGACGACCGCGGCGGGCGGCAGTTT
>NZ_JASJVC010000122.1:0-5330 GCF_035019905.1 Sphingomonas sp. 10B4
AGATGTGTATAAGAGACAGCGCGGATCTTGCCCTCGAGATCGGGGTTGAACGCCGAGCCCCAGATGATGTTGGCGTCTTCGTCGACCAGCTCGCGGATGTGGTTTGCGGCTTCGTCGACTTCGAGCAGGCGCATGTCGTCGCCACCGGTGATCGAGACGATGACGCCCTTGGCGCCCTTCATGCTGACACCGTCGAGCAGCGGGTTGGCGATCGCCTTCGATGCCGCCTCGATCGCGCGATTGTCGCCCTCGGCCTCGCCGGTGCCCATCATCGCCTTGCCCATTTCCTGCATCACCGAACGGACGTCGGCGAAATCGAGGTTGATGAGGCCGGGCATGACCATCAGGTCGGTAATCCCGCGAACGCCCTGCTGGAGGACTTCGTCCGCCATCTGGAACGCTTCCTTGAAGGTCGTGTTCGCATTGGCGACGAGGAACAGGTTCTGGTTGGGAATGACGATCAGCGTGTCGACATACTTCTGCAGCTCCTCGATGCCCGCCTCAGCGCTTTTCGCGCGGCGCGTGCCTTCAAAGGCGAATGGCTTGGTGACGACGCCGACCGTCAGGATGCCCATGTCACGTGCCGCCTTGGCGATGACGGGCGCCGCACCGGTCCCGGTACCGCCACCCATGCCGGCGGCGATGAAGCACATGTGCGAGCCTTCGAGCATCTTGGTGACTTGCTCGATCGTCTCTTCGGCCGCCGCACGCCCGATCTCGGGGCGCGAGCCGGCGCCGAGGCCCTGCGTAATCTTCGCGCCGAGCTGGATCTTGTGGCTCGCGGTCGACTGCTTGAGCGCCTGCGAGTCGGTGTTGGCGACGAGGAACTCGACGCCCTGCACATCGGCCCGCATCATGTTGGCGATGGCGTTGCCGCCAGCGCCGCCAACGCCGATCACCGCGATGCGCGGCGTGAGCTCATCGACTTCTGGCGGCAAAAATTCGATGCTCATGTCCGGTCTCCAACGTGCGCCCACACCCCGGCGCCAAACTGATATAGGTGTAGTCTTGCACCATCGCTGGCGGTCCTTCCAGAGCGAACCGCACAATCCAGTAGCAAATCTTTAATAATTCGCGCGGGCTGCCGCCATCAGGCGTCGGAACAGCGCGAAACCCTTCGGGCGGTGCACCAATTGCTGCTTGCTCGAGAGCGCGCGCAGATCGACCGGATCGGCCGCCGCGTAGAAAGCGAGCCCGGCGAGCGTCGCGAATGCCGGCCCGGCATGCGCCTCGGGCAAAGCGGTCAGCCCGCGCGGGCGGCCGATCCGCACCGAGCGGCCGAGCGCCTGCTGCGCATAGTCGGCAATGCCCTTGAGCTCCGCCCCGCCGCCGGTCAGCACGACCTGGCGCCCAACGGGCCCTTCGAACTTCAGCTCGGCAAGCGCCTTGCCGACTTCGCCGATCAGATGGTCGAGCCGCTGGCGGATCACGGCGATCAGCTGCGCCTTGGTGATGCGCGTGCCGTCATGCGCGTCGTCCTCGGCCGAGACCGGCGCGACGTCGATCATCTCGTGATTGTCGCGCGGGGACGCATTGGCCGAGCCGTGGACGCACTTCATCCGCTCGGCCTGCGCGCGACGCGTGCCGAAGGCCGAGGCGATGTCGTCGGTAATGTCCTGCGCGCCGATCGGGATCGACATCAGCCCGACGAGCATGCCGCCGGCGAACAGCGAGACGTTGGTGATCCCTGCCCCCAGCTCGACCAGCGCGACGCCGAGCTCGCGCTCCTCGTCGGACAGGCATGCCATTCCAGTGGCGACGGGCGAGGCAATGATCGACTTCACTTCGAGATGCGCATTCGCGACGCACAAACCAAGATTGCGCACCGGCGACCCGTCGGCGGCGACGACATGGATATGGACGCCGAGCCGGTCGGCATGCAGCCCGAGCGGGCGCTTCACCCCAGTCAGCCCGTCGAGCGTGTAGAGCGCAGGCTGCGCGTGCAGCACCATGCGGCCTGCCGGGTCGATCGAATCGCGACCCGCCTGGAGCAAGGCGTCGATGTCGGACTGCTCGACACGGTGGCCGCCGAGCTCGAACTCGATCGACGCGACGTCGGATACGAGGCCACCGGCCGAGAAGCTGACCCACACGTTCTCGATATTGGTGCCCGCGATCCGCTCGGCCTGCTCGACCGCCTCGCGCACCGCGACTTCGGTCGCGGCGGCATCGGCGATATAGCCGCGCTTGACGCCGCGACTCTCGCGCTGGCCGGTGCCGAGCACGATCAACTCGCCGCCGTCACCCTTCTGCGCGATCATCGCCGACACCTTGGACGACCCGATGTCGAGCGCGGTGATGAGGCCCTCCGGTGCTGTCTTCGCCATCTGCTTGTCCCCTGTTCCGCCCGCTTACGCTATCCTTGGCCTGCTGGCCCCGATTGTTTCGCTTCGATCACGCCCGATTTCTCCGCCGGGGCCGCCTGCCCCGTCACCGGCGTCCCCGCGGGCGTCGTCGCCGTGGGATCGGTGATCGCCTTGTTGTCGACCAACCCAGGCTTGCGCGCCACCAGCCGCGTGGGGTCGCGCATGTCGAACCCCAGCCAGCCCTTGCCGAGCAGCGGCTTGACCCCGTCGAGCTGCGCGAAGCGCACCAGCGCCCTGCCCGCTGCGGTATCACCCTCGGGCAGAGCGAGCGTCTCGCCGCTTTCGAAGGTCAGCGTCCAGCGACGGTTACCGACCCACGTCGCCGCCTTGACCTGGCCGCGCAACGCGGGCGCGACGTCGAGCAATTGCCGATACGCCGGCTCCTGCTCATTGGCGTGCGCGCCAATCACGAGCGGCAGATCGGGCATCGCCTCGGGATTGACCGGCTCGAGCCACGTTCCGTTCGCCGAGATCAGCGAGAGCTGGCCCTTGTTCTGCCAGATCGCGCTCGGCGTACGCTCGATGACGTTGACCATCAGCGTGTCGGGCAGCCGCCGCGAGACGTGCGCATCCTCGATCCAGCCGCTGTGTGCGAGCAGATCCTGGCGGATCTTTTCGAGGCTGACGAGCGGCATCGCCATCGACGGCTGGTTCGCCGCGATCTTGTAGATGACGTTGTGGTCCATCCGCTTGAGACCGGTGATCTGGATGTTGGTGACGCGGAACCCCGCATCGCCGATCCCCTCGCAGATCGCGCTGCCGATCGCCGCGGGCACGCCGAGATAGGTCGCACCGACGAGCACCGCCGCGCCGACCGCGCCCATGATCGACCAGGTCGCGATCTTATGGAGCGTCGCTTCGCTGACCGGCAGCATCGCGATCAGCTTGTCGATCGTCGATGCCTTGGGCGGCTTGCGCCGCTTCGGCTGGACCGGGCGGCGTGCGGTGCCGCGCTTGATCGTGCCGCTGCTCATGGCGCCTTTTCTTTCAGCGCCCGATCCTTCACCGCCTCGTCGACGATCGCCTGGACGAGCTGCGGATAGGAAATCCCGCAATGCTTGGCTTGCTCAGGCACCAGGCTGAGCGGGGTCATCCCCGGCTGGGTGTTGACCTCGAGCAGGAACAGCCCCTCGACCCCGGCCTCGTCGTCCCAGCGGAAATCCGAGCGCGACGCGCCCTTGCAGCCGAGCAGGCGGTGCGCGTCGAGCGCGATCTGCTTGCACGCCGCGGTGATTTCGTCGGGGATCGCGGCGGGGAAGATGTGCTCGGTCTTGCCGTCGGTATATTTCGATTCGTAATCGTACCAGCCGGTGAGCGGCTTGAGCTCCGTGACGCCGAGCGCCGTGTCGCCGAGCACCGCGGTGGTGAGCTCGCGGCCACGGATATACGGCTCGGCGAGCAATTCGTCGAACTCGCTCCACGGCCCGGGCGTGCTGCGCGCGATCGGGTTGCCATGATTACCCTCGGCGGTGACGATCGCCACGCCGACCGACGACCCTTCGTTGACGGGCTTGAGCACATAGGGCCGCGGCAACGGGTCGCCGTCGTACAGCGTCGCGCTCTTGACGATCCGCCCGCCCGGCATCGGGATCCCGGCGGGGACGAGCAGCAGCTTGGTGAGTTGCTTGTCGATCGCGATGACCGAGGTGGCGAGGCCGGAATGCGTATAGGTCAGCCCCATCAGGTCGAGCATGCCTTGCACCGAACCATCCTCGCCGGGCGTGCCATGGAGCGCGTTGAAGACGATATCGGGCTTCGCCTCGGCGAGCTTTGCCGCGACGTCACGCCCCATGTCGATCCGCGTCACGCGGTGGCCGAGCGATTCGAGCGCATCGGCAACGCCCGCGCCCGACATCAGCGACACGTCGCGCTCGGCCGACCAGCCGCCCATCAGGACTGCTACGTGAAGTGCGCTCACAGCCCGTCGCCCCGGCGCAGGCCGGGGCCGCCTTGCGATGATAGGGTACGCCCGAAACCGAGCGGCCCCGGCCTGCACCGCGGCGACGAAAGAGTCCCGTTCACTGCTCGATTCCCACCCGCTGAATTTCCCACTCGAGCGTCACCCCGGACTGTGCCTTCACCCGCGCAATCACATCCTCACCCAAGGCCTCGATATCGGCGCTCGTCGCCGCGCCTAGGTTGAGAAGGAAATTGCAATGCTTCTCGCTGACCTGCGCATCGCCGCGCCGCAGGCCCCGGCAGCCGGCGGCGTCGATCAGCGCCCAGGCCTTGTGGCCGGGCGGATTCTTGAAGGTCGAACCGCCGGTCTTCGAGCGCAACGGCTGCGACGCCTCGCGCTCGGCGGCGATGCGGTCCATCTCGGCCTGGATGACTGCCGGTTCTTCGGGATGACCGCGGAAGGTCGCGCTCACGACGACGGCGCCCGCGGGCAGCGTCGAGTGGCGATAGGTATAGCCGAGCGCCTCGACCGCGAGCGTCTGCCGCTCGCCCGAGCGCAAGACGATCTCGCACTCGACGAGCACGTCCTTGGTTTCGCGGCCATAGGCCCCGCCATTCATCCGCACGAAACCGCCGACGGTGCCGGGGATCGAGCGCAGGAACTCGACGCCGCCGATGCCGGCATCGCGCGCGCTCGACGACACGAGGATCCCGCTCGCGCCGCCGCCGCAGCGCAGGGTGGTGGAGTCGAGCGTCTCGACCTTGGCGAAGGGCTTGCCGAGGCGGATCACCACGCCGGGCACGCCGCCATCGCGGACGATCAGGTTCGAGCCGAGGCCGAGCGGGAGGACGGGGATGCTGGGGTCGAGCGCGGCGAGGAAGGCGCTGAGGTCGGCGACGTCCTTGGGTTCGAACAGCCACTGCGCGCTGCCGCCGGATTTGAACCAGACGAGCGGGGCAAGCGGGGCGGACTCGGTCACGCGCCCTTCTATCCCCCGCCCGCTTGCGAGTCCGAGGTGGGGGGGGGGGCCCCGCCGGGGCCGCCCGCGGGGGGGGGGGGGGGGG
>NZ_JASJVC010000123.1:0-5290 GCF_035019905.1 Sphingomonas sp. 10B4
AAACCACAGTGCTTGCACCGTTGCTAACCTCTCAGGTCAGACGCACGCCGAATAGATGACCGTCGCCGGATGGATACGTCAAATCCGGCCGCATCGATGGAGGATCACTCAAAGCAATTCTTGTCATTGCCGACCCAGTCGATCGATCAGAGCGCGCGATACGGTCCAGTCCATTTGGAAAAGGGTGGAGCCAGATCAAACAGCTGTTCAGCGTCGAGGCCTAGAAACCGCAGCGTCCGCCGGACTGGGACAAGCCGCTCCGGTCTTGAAACGATGATCGACCAAAGGTACTGCCCCTCCCCTCAATAGGTCGCGATCTTGCGTGCGTGATGGCGCCTCCCCCCTTTCAAGAAGTCGAGCTGATCCAGAACCCGGTGGCCGAGAAGGATTCTGGATTAAGTCAGCACCCCTGACCTGCGTAGAAACGCGTTTTCGTTTCGTCGGCAAGCGCCAAGGCGGGTTTGGTTTGATCCCAAAGGCAAGGCACTCCCGGCCACCGCCGCCCTTGTCGAGCAGGCCTGTCTTAAGCGCGCTCCCACTTACCGATTTCGTTCACTATGTCGCTGAGTAGGGCCGACCAGTGGTAGCGCTTGCGCACTTCCGGCGGGGTCCCACCCAGGAAGCGAGGCGCATCGAGCAGTTCACGAACCTTGCGTCGAAACAGCGTCGGATCATCCGCAATATGCACGTGCGGAAGACTCATCGCATCCTCGAAACCACGGAACGCCATCGTTGTGCCGACAATCGCGCTACCCGATTCGAGCGCTTCAGCCGTTTTGAGGTTCGATCCCTCACCCGACGTGATAGGCAACATCATCACATGGCTCGCACTCACGAGTGCCTGCAGATCCGTCTTGTTCATCCGACCAAGCAGATCAAGCCGCGAGCGATTGAAATTTTCGTATTTGCGCACGCCTTGCATATCGAGAATGATTTCGCAAACGCTTCCAGCGATGACCAGACGCTCTTTCGGCCGCAAGAACGTCAGGCCCGGCATCATCATATCCCAAAAGCCATTCGCGTTTGGCGGATGAGCGCTGCTGACGAATAGCGGGAAAGGACGACCAATAAAATTGCGCCATTGGTCAACTCGGCTGCGCGGGCAGGAGAAGGGCTCCACCCCATTTCCGCCAACTACGACGATCGTATCCTCTGATAGCGTTCGATAATAAAGCGCATCCGAGTCTGTGCAGGCGACCACAAGATCCGCATCGACAACAGCATAATATTCGAGCTCGCGAATATCCTGCACCAATTTGTCGCGGAGTTCCGCGCGAAGCGTCCCGCGCAGCAGGATAGCCTCTTTCAGTCGAAACTCGACATTGTGCGACGAATACACGATCCGGATACCGGGTCGGGTCGATGCAAGCTTCTTTGCCGCCGGCATAAGCCACGGATGCTCCGAAATGATGACGTTCGGCGCGAAGTCATCAACGACGGCTTCAAGCTTTGCATAGGCTTGAGGGTCGCGCTCTGCATACAATCCGGTTAGATAATCGGTCAAATATGGGAGGTCATAGTCCCAGAATTCCGAGGTCACGCCGAAGGGAATATCGAGTGCGGAATCTGGAACATAGTGCGACTCGACATACACAGCCAGGGATTGGACCACGTGCCCGGCCGCCCGAAGCTCGCCCGCAATATTGGCGCACCGGATTTGCCCCCCATGAATCGGATTTGCTAATGGATAGTTAGTAAGATGAAGTATTTTCATGGCAGATCCAAAATACGTTCGCAAAATTCCTGACCAAAGTTCTTCCAGTCCCGTTCAAAGCGCCCGGCAGATATCGCAGCTTCCAATTTACTGCGGTATCGCTTGTCATCAATCAACCGCTCGATCTCGCTCTTCCAGCCGACAAAATCTAGCGGATGGCGACTGGGCATGACCCCATGCGTCGCCTCGACCAGCGCACTTGTGTTGGAGACAAGACACACCTTGCCAAACGAAGCAGCCTCAGTAGCCGCCAAACCCCAACCTTCAAAATAGCTTGGAAAAACGGAAAATAGCGATCGCCGGTAGAGTTCAACGAGCAACTTGTCACTGATTCCTGACTCAAAAACGATCTTCCCTGCGGTAAAGGCGTTCATCTTGGAAGCCGCAGCGACTAGGTCGTCACTACCCCATCCCTTCACGCCTACCAAGACCAGCTTTGGACAATTCTCGCCACGCTCGGAATACAGGTCTCTCCAAACGTCCAGCAAGAGTTGATGATTCTTCCGCGGTTCGATCGTGCTTACATACAGAACAAAGTCTTCTTCTCCTTGGATGTCATTCAACTTTGCCTTATCGACTTCCGTCAAAGTCCCAGCCGTATCAGCTTGAACGGGGGCAGCCAAGGGCACGACATGGATCGGCGGAGCACCTTCCAGTAGCCCTCGATCGCGCCAGAAAAGCCGCAAAGTTTCTGCCGATGTCTCCGAAATGGAGAAGATCGACTCCGCCAAACGCGTTAGCGCCCTATAGTGGTAATTAAATTGTTCGTGGAATTCGCTGCCTGGCGCAAACTCGGGAAACATCAGCGGTATTAGGTCGTAAAGTGCCGCGACCATCACCCGCTTGGTTCCGTAGGTTTGCTCGACCACGTCCGGAATACGCCACGACCAATCGCTGCCGACGGTCACGAAACGATCGCGGTCGGTTGGAGCGAATTGGGAAAGGTGACGCTGAACGCGAAGGCTGTCAACCGTCGGATCTTCACTCAAAATCCATTTATCAGACATAAGGTCGTGGAAGCAGCTCTGGTCTATTTGCTTAAATTGGTTTGTGTTCCGATCGAGAAACACTGGAATGACCGCGTCTCCGAAATATTGAAATACGGCCTTCGTGAGTTCCCGCTCGACCCTGACGATACCAACGGGGTGCCGACACCACTCCGCCGACGTTGTAACATTTAAAACGATTCTGCGGTTCATTTTTGAACGCCCGTTACTATGTTGCTGCAAAACATTGTGGCGAAATCGTCCCAAGTCCTGTGCTTATATTTGCTAACGATCGCCTCCTCCAAAGAGGACCTATATCCATCATCGTCGAGCAGTCGCTCGATCTCAGCCTTCCACTTTGGAAAATCCAACGGATGATAGGCCGGCGTCAGACCTTGCGTTGCTTCTTGCAGCGAACTGTTGTTCGCAACGACACAGACTTTGCCGAACGCCAACGACTCGGTCGCCGCCAGTCCCCATCCCTCGTAGATACTTGGAAATATTGTGAAAGAGCAGTTCGCGTAAAGATGCGCCAAAAGATTGTCACTAACCCGCGGCAACCAATTAATCTTCCCACCGATATATGCGGCCATGCGAGGCACGCGGTTCAGAAGGTCATTGCTGCCCCACCCGCTCATGCCCACATGTACGAACTGTGGACATTTTTCGCCACGCTCATTCCAGAGGTCCCGCCAAACGTCGAGCGCCAACTTATGATTTTTCCGCGGCTCGAAGGAACTGACGTATAAGACGTAAGGTCCTTGTCGAAATACTTCGCGCATTCTTGCAGCATCTTCGGCATTCAGTGTCGGCAGCGATGACGACGATGCGTAACTCACCAAAGGCACCACAAATATTTCAGGCGGATCCATCTCCAGCTCCGCATCTGCCCAAAACTTCTGGAGCTCGCGCTTGGTCGCCTCAGAAATAACAAAGACTTTGGTGGCACTATGTGCCATCTCGAGCAAATGGTGTCGGAACTCCTGACCGAGCGTTTCCCTTACCAGAAACTCGGGCAAAAGCACCGGAACGAGATCATAACAGCACAGAATCGACTTGGAACCGAACGCGCGAAGGTAAGCCAAAACATTTGGAGTTGGAGCGTGATCCCAGTCGAGGCCTACCGAGATATAAGTGCTCTGGTCGGTTAATGAGATCTCAGACAGCGCAACTGGGTCGAAAGACGGAAGTGCGTCGCCCCCTTCGCACCAGGCTTCGGAGAGGATCTGACGAACATGCGTCGCCGACAGAGACCGCAAGGTCGACGAAGCCGCTTCCCAAAGGACGAACTGGACGTTGCTATAGCCCTGCAGAGAGCGGGCGATCTCGCGTTCAACGCGAACGATCCCCACGGCATGGCTACGCCAATGATTGCTTGTAGAAAGGTTCATGACGAAATGGTCATCGGGCCCACCGAGGCGCTCCCTAGAGCTGACGTCGGCCAAGTCATCGAACCGGTATTCAAGTCGCTGTACATTGCCACTAATCAGTTTCAACTGATCGGCAATACTATGGCCAAAGCGGACCTGTTCCATCGCGATCTCGTTCTGACGAGCAACCAGATCACGTTGCATGTCAGTCAATACGGCCAAGTCAGGTGAGTACCCGGAGACCCCATCCTTCTCCCAAAAACGCCAAAATCGCTTCTTCTTATACCGGCGCACCAGCGCGTCTACCTCGGCCCAATGCGGCTGCGAAGAAGCCTCGGCAGAGCTTAGAATATCCGATATGATTGCCAACTTATCATTATTTCTTCCCAATTGAGAAGCATAGTGCTTAAGTCCGTCCGGATCAGCCCCCCGTCCAAGTATCGCTTGAAATGCAGCCTCAATGAACAGCGTGCCATCTAATAATAACAATGCACGCAACGCACCCGGCGCGCGTAAATCTGCGCGATAACTCATGATGTTGTATTGACCTTTCTACGGAAGGCGGAGAACCCTGCGCAAGATACGCGGCGGAGATCTCATGTCGCGGCGTTTTTAGTGACGCCTATTGAAAAGGGCAAGTGCTATCTCCAAGCTGGGGATGGCGTACCGCCGACGATCCCGCAACTTCGCGCGACAGAAATCTCACGTGGTAGCGTGGACACAATCGTCCTGCTCATCCTTGGATTTCGCGGCGAAGGCGACCCATCATGCTTGTCCGCCAGCAACGCCAACGTATCTGGTAACCATAATTAAACACCAACCCCTGACCGCGTGATCTAAAGCGAGTTGGCTGCTTTTGCTACAAATACTTTATGCCATCGAGCTGGAATATTGCTTCCTACGGGCACTTAGGGTCCGGATCCACAAACGGGATTTCCCTGACACCGCGGATGTGGCTCAGGCTCGGCAACAGCAGGAGCCTGAATTTGATCCAGTTATGGTTGAACGAAGAGCAGTTCGAGCGGCTTCGTTGGTTGCTGCCGAACAAGGTCCGAGGCGTCGCGCGGGTCGATCACCGGCGGGTGATCAGCGGCATCATCGATGTGGTGACGTCGGGTGCCCGGTGGGTAGATGCCCCCGCCTGCAGAGGTGGCTCGGTTCATTTGAACAGCTCGGCGCGATTGCTAAGTGGAGCGTCCGCCGGTTTCATGCCGCTGCGA
>NZ_JASJVC010000124.1:0-5166 GCF_035019905.1 Sphingomonas sp. 10B4
CCCCCCCCAACCCCCCCCCCCCCCCCCCCCCCCCCCCCCCCCGCCCCCCCCCCCCCCCCCCAAAAAAACATTGCTGCCCCCGGCCCCCCGCGGCCCCCGCGGAGAGAAGAAGGGATGCCCGCTTGCGCGGGGCGGGCGGCGCGGGCAGGACGCAGCGATGACCAGCTGGAAAGTGACGCTCCCCTGCACCCGCGCCGAGGCCGAGGCGATCGATGCCGCCGATGACATCGCCAAGGGCATGGTGCTGATGACGACCGAACTCGAGGAGGACGATCGCGAGCATTGGCGGCTCGACGCCTATCTCGAGGTGGCGCCGACGCCCGCGGCAATCGCCGCGATCCGCCTGCTCGCGCCGAGTGCGGGGGAGACCGCGCCGCAGGTCGAGGAACTGCCCGACGAGGATTGGGTGACGCTGAGCCAGGACGGGCTCGAGCCGATCGCCGAGGGGCGCTTCGTCGTCCATACCAGCGCGCATCCCGTCGCCGCCCCCGCAGGCGGTCGCGCCTTCCTGATCGAGGCGGGGCAGGCGTTCGGCACCGGGCACCATGCGACCACGTCGGGGTGTCTCGCGATGCTCGACCGCCTCGCCGACCAGTCGTTCGCGCGGATCATCGATATCGGCACCGGCACCGGGCTGCTCGCCTTCGCTGCACAGCATCTGTGGCCGACGGCCGAGATCGTCGCGACCGATATCGACCCGCGCGCGATCATCGTCACGCGCGAGAATGCCGAGCTCAACGCGCTCGACGGCATCGCGCTGATCGTCGCCGACGGTGCGCTCGACGACACGATCACCGCGCGCGCGCCGTACGATCTGGTGATCGCCAATATCCTGGCGGGCCCCTTGGTGTCGATGGCGCCCGAGCTCGCCGCAATCGCCGCGCCCGGCGCGACGATCGTCCTGGCGGGCTTGCTCGACACGCAGCGCGTCGATGTCGTCGCGGCGTTTGCCGGCTGCGGCTGCACGCTGGCCGAGACCGACCGGCGTGGCGACTGGACGATCCTGCGGCTCGTCGCGGGCGCGGTGCGCTATGTCCCGACCAAGCCGATCGACCCGAAGGGACGCGACGGCTGGGCGCTCGATCTCTAGCGACGCGTCAGGCCGGCTGCCACTCGGCCTTCTCGCGCCGGAGCGAGGCGAGCAGCGAATCGTAGATCACCTTGGCGCGCGTCAGCCCGGCCTGGCTGCGCCCGCGATCGTCGATCGGCAGCTCGCCGCGCACGCCGAAGCCGTCGCGCAGGAACTCGCGGTCGTCGTAGCGTGTCTTGAACGTCTGGAGAAAATCGCGGCATTCGCTCGCCATCGTCGCGCGTTCGTCGAAGCTCAGCTGCGGCAACGCCTCGGCGATTTCGGCATGCAGCGCCTTCAAATGGCCGAAGACATGGAGCCGCTCGGTCATGAACGCCTGCAGCGTCGGCCACTGTTCCTCGGCCATCGCCCAGCGCTCGCGTTCGGCGCGGCTCACGACGCCTTCGCCAGCGCATAGGCCTGCGACCCGCGCGTCAGCAGCGTGTCGTCGGGCAGGATTTGCGCGACCGGCACGTCGGGCATCTCGGCAAGCTTGGTATAGAGCGGGGCGAAGTCGGTCTCGACGGTTACGCGCAGCAGATCCTCGAAGCTCGGGATGACGAAATAGTTCTGCTGGAAATCGTCGATCCGGTACTCGGTGCGCATCACGCGTTCGAGATCGAAGGCGATACGATTGGGGCTCGGGTCATCGAGTGCGAAGCGGCTCTCTGCAAAGCTCGACACGATCCCCGCGCCGTAGAGCCGCAAGCCTTCGGGCTCGGCGACGAGGCCGAACTCGACCGTGTACCAATACAGCCGGCCGAGATATTTCAGCGCATCGAGCCCTTGTGCCCGCTGCCCGCCGCGGCCGTATGCCGCGAGGTAATCGGCGAAGACGGGGTCGGCGAGCATCGGGACATGGCCGAACACGTCGTGGAACACGTCGGGTTCCTGGAGATAATCGAGCTGGTCGGCGCGGCGGATGAAATTGCCCGCGACGAAGCGGCGGTTCGCCATATGGTCGAAGAACACGGCGTCGGGCACGAGCCCCGGCACCGCGACGACCTGCCAGCCGGTGAGCTTCATCAGCCGGTCGGACAATTCCTCGAAATCGGGAATCCCCGGTTTAGACAGCTTGAGTACATCTAGCCCGCGCAAATAGGCGTCCGACGCGCGACCGGGCAGCAGTTTTGCCTGGCGGGCGAACAAGGTGTCCCAGACGTGGTGTTCTTCTTGGCTGAAATGCGCCCAATCCTGCGGGATCGTCCAATCGGCGGAGGCGCCGGGCGGGGGGCGGTCGAGAACGTGCGTATCATCGGTCATTGCTGCAGGGTATCACAGCCACTGCGGGTCTGGAATGCTTACGCATGAAACGAATTCTTGGGCGGGTATTCAGCGTGGCTGGCATAATCGCCGTATTGCTCGTCGCTTATGGCGCGGCGGGGATGGCGGGTGGCGCCGTGCCGAGCAACGCCGGCTGGAGCCAGCCGCGCGACGGCGTGCGAATCCTGGTCGAGAGCAATGGCGTGCATACCGATCTGGTGCTGCCCAAGGTCGCGGCCGGGGTCGATTGGCGCGACCTTTTGCCTGGCGATGATCTCGCCGATCCGCGCTATGCCGGCTTCGATCATGTCGCGATCGGCTGGGGCGAGCGGACCTTCTACCTCGAGACGCCGCGCTGGAGCGACGTGAAGCCGCTGACCGTGCTGCGCGCCGCGTTCGGCAGCGACCGCACCGTGCTCCATGTCGAGCATATCGCGCCGCCCGCCGCGGCCGACGATGCGCGCGTGCTCGTGCTGCGGCCCGACGAATATCGCCGGCTCGCGGCGTTTATTCGGGCAAGCTTTGCCGGGCGGCAGGCATGGCACCGTACCGGCTATGCCAGCAACGACGCCTTCTATCAGGCGCGCGGTCGCTATAGCGCGATCGAGACGTGCAACGCCTGGACCGGCGACGCCTTGCGGGCGGCCGGGGTGCGGATCGGGGTGTGGACGCCGTTTCCGGTGACGGTACTCGGCTGGTTTGCCCCGCCGCGACATCCGCTACGAGACGCGACGTGAAACCGCCGTCGAAAGCATTGCTCGCGCTCGAAGTGCCGCGCGGGGCGTGGGGACTGGCATCGCTGCTCGGGTCGCGGTCGCTGCTGGCCAAGGGGCCGCGCGGCGATGGGCGGCCGGTGCTGCTGCTGCCAGGCTTGTTCAACAGCGATCTGTCGGGGGTGTTCCTGCAGCGCTATCTCGTCTCGCTCGGTTACCGCGCCGAGGGGTGGGGGCTCGGGCGCAATCTCGGCGCGCGGACGATCGGCGTCGATGGCGCGCGGCTGCACGACCGGATCGTCGCGCTGGCCGCGGCGAGCGGCGAGCCGGTGACGTTGGTCGGCGTCAGTCTCGGCGGGATCATGGCGCGTTTCGCGGCGCATCGCTGGCCCGAGCTTTTGCGCGAAGTGGTGACGATCAGCTCGCCTTATGCCGGCAGCCCGCGCGCGACCAATGTGTGGCGCGCGTTCGAATTCTTCACTGGCGACCGGATCGACGCGCCCCAGATCGTCGCGCACAGCGCATTGGTCGCGCAGACCCCGCCGGTGCCGGCAACGGCGATCTGGAGCCGCAGCGATGGGCTGGTCAACGGCATGATCTGCCACGACGCCGCGGGGCGATCGGTCGAGGTGCGCAGCAGCCATGTCGGCGTGCAGGTGCGCCCGGCGGTGTTGCTCGCGGTGGCGCAGGTGCTGTGCGGCGCTGCGGTCGAGCGGCAGATCTGAGCGAACGGACCGCAACGTCACCCCGGCCTTGTGCCGGGGCCCACCGTGCCGCGCGTGCTACGAGGGCCGGATGTGCGGGCCGGTGGACCCCGGCACAGGGCCGGGGTGACGAAGGGGCCTTCAGCGCCCGGCCTGATACCCGTCATAGCGATTGCAGTCGGGGCGCTGCTCGCGACGGCATTCCTGCGCCCAGCGGCGGCGTTCGGCGCCTTCGCGCGCTTCCTGCTTGCGCATCTTGCGGCCGTAGTTGCGATCGGCTTCGGACTGGCTCGTCGTCGTCCAGTCGACCGCCTTGCCCGCGGCCTTGACGGGGAAGGTGACGATGCTGGCAGCGGTGCGGACGCAGCCTCCCATCATCAGCGGGAGCAAGGCGGCGGCGATCAAGGGGCGGTACTGCATCATTTTTCCTTTAGGGCGTTGCGCACCTTTACGCCAATCCCTGGAAAATCGGTAAAGAAGCCGTCGATTCCAAGCGCGAGATAGCGCCGCATCGCATCTTCGATCCGCCCGTGCACCGCCGGATCGGTGCCGGTCTGCAGGCTCGGCGGCAGGAAGATGTTCTCGGCGCGGAAGGTCCAGGGGTGGAGCCGCAGGCCGGCGGCATGCGCATCGGCGACCAGGGTCGTCGGCGGCGCATCGCCATTTTCGATCATCGCGAGGCCGGGGCCAATGCCATACGCGTATTTCGCGACCGCCTTGAGCCCCTCGGGCGTCGCCATCGCGGCATAGCTCGGCACGGCATGGTCGGCAGGGCCGCCGCTCGCGTCCATCAGCTGGATCAGCCGCAGCCCCGTCATTGCGTGGATGCGCTTGAGATTGTCGACCTCGAACGACTGGATGAACACCGGGTCGCTCGGCTTGTCCCAGCCTGCCGCCTTCAGCTCCGCGACGAGCCGCGCTTCCATCGGATGGCCGATGCGCGCGAAATAGCTCGGATGCTTGGTCTCGGGATAGATCCCGACGACGCGCCCGCCGACCGAATGCTGCTTGGCGAGCGCGATCACCTCGGCAAGCGTCGGGACTTCGAACTTCCCGTCATAGCGCATGTTGTCGGGGCGCAGCTTGGGCAAACGCTCGACCGCGCGCAGCGTCTTCAGCTCGGCGAGCGTGAAATCCTCGGTGAACCAGCCGGTATGGCTTTCGCCGTCGATCACCTTGGTCGTGCGGCGCGCGGCGAATTCGGGGTGCTTGGCGACATCGGTGGTGCCGGTGATGTCGTTCTCGTGCCGCGCGACAAAGACGTCGTCCTTGGTCAGCACGAGGTCAGGCTCGATGAAATCGGCGCCTTGCTCGATCGCGAGCGTGTACGAGGCGATGGTATGCTCGGGCCGAAGCCCGCTCGCGCCGCGGTGCGCGATGACGATCGGCGCGGAGAGCCTGTCTCTTATACACATCT
>NZ_JASJVC010000125.1:0-4768 GCF_035019905.1 Sphingomonas sp. 10B4
GGATCATGTTGGAACATGAATCGCTTCCGGACCACAACGCAACCTCTTTTCCGGCTCCTCAATGAGTCAGGCTATAAATGGGCGTTAGTCCGCGCAATATTTATTTACGAATGACGTTGTATTTAAAATAAATATTGATCACGTGGAGGCCGCGGGGGCAGCAGGGGAGGCGGGGAAAATGAACGAAACTCACGATAGTCCGCTCGAAATCGGCTACGTTGAAGAGCGGAACGCGGTTCGCAAAAGCCTGCTTCTCGGCGCAGAAGTCGACTCTATATCCGGCGTTGAGACTGGGCGTATTCGAAACCTGTCGGCAACCGGCGCATTTATCGAGCTTGCTCGAACCTTTCCCATCAAAGAGCAGCTCGTGCTCAAATTTCGGGGATTCGATCAAATTAAGGCTGTTGTAGCACGAACCACGGAGAAGGGTGTCGGTGTACGTTTCGTGTCTCCGATCGATCCGGCGATTTGCCGTCGAACGATCACCTCCCCGCCCCAAGATCCGGCGAACGATTATGTGGTATGCCAGATGGAAGGAAACCGGCGAGCTCGTTGGGATAACGCCTCGACCGTCGAAGGTCCTGCGGCACCCAGATCGTGAAGATGGCAGGTCGCAAACGTAACGTCCCGTTTCAGAATCCTGATAAGCTTGAGGAGAATTTTCAAAAGGCTCAACGATCACAGCCTCGAAGTATTCTGAGACGCTTGGTCAGCGATCAGCGTGGGGCCGTTAGCATCATCGGGGCGTTCACCCTGATCGCAGTGATCGGCATTGCGGCGTTTTCGATCGAGCTTGGCCAAGGGTATCAAAAAAAGATCAATTATCAGGGCATCGCAGACGCAGCCGCTCTGGGGGCTGCTAACGCCTACATCACGAACCCGAGTGACATCTTACTCAACTCTACCGCCAACGCGATCGCGAATGCGAACGGTATATCATCAGCAAACGTTACCGTGACCCACCTGGCCAATTACAGCAGTACCGTGAGCGATGCGGTGAAGGTCGTCGTCACCGGGTCCGTCCCTCTTTTCTTCGCACGGATCCTTTCATCTGCGACCAGCTACACGGTATCGGTGATCTCAATAGCGTCGCTGTCTTCGTCGACAACACCAGCCTGTATCATTGCCCTATCGGCCAGTAGCTCTGGCGTATCGCTTTCGGGGGGAACGAGGGTTACTGCGCCAAAATGCGCGGTCGCTTCAAACACTACGATCAGCGTTGCAGGCGGATCAACGATTTCCGCCAAAGCAACCATGTCATCGGCCGACACGAGCGTTAATGGCGGCAGCAATATTACTGCCGATACGATTACCTATGGAACATTGGCAAGCGTTGCTTCCGGAAGTTCTATTACCGGAACGCAGTTGAAAAAATCTAATTCGACAGCTGATCCGCTGGCAGGGAATGCGGCTCTTGCCGCGGCCTGGACAAAGCTGGGTACTTATACCGCACCGACAACGCCCGCTGTCCCGGCGGGCGAGGATTTTCAGCTAGGTTATTATCCGACGACGATGACGTTTCAGGGCAAAACCGGAACATTGATAGGTAGTACGTGGTACTTTCCTGCTGGCACTTATAATATCCGTAGTCTCAATACCCAGAGCCTGACGCTAAGCATCCCAGGGACCTCGAATGTCACGGTCAGCAACAGCGTCACGATCGGAGGCGGCGGAAAGCTCTTGATCGGAGACGGCCCGGTTTCAATCGCGGCACCTGTGACCTTGGGTGGAGGTACCTCCATGACCCTTGGGGCTGGTCGCCATTATGTTGGGCAGATCTCGCTTGGCGGCGGATCCAGCGTGACCATGGGGGCAGGCGACTTAGACGTAAATGGCGCGATCCTGATCGATGGTGGCGGCAGCGCGATGATAGTAGGCGCAGGCAATGATGCGATCGGCAACAATGGCTCCGGTGTTGCGATCAATCTTTCCGGCGGCAGCAGCCTCAAATTCAGTGACGGAGCGTTCAGCGCCAATGGCGCGATTACGACGTCGGGCGGCAGCAGTATCTCATTCGGCGCGGCCGCCAATCATATAATAAATGGCGACCTTAACCTCAACGGCAGTTCGACCTTCGGGGCCGGCACCTATACGATCAATGGTGCTTTCACGAACAACACTGGCGGCACCATGTCGGGAAGCAACGTGACGTTCATCCTCGCAGGCTCGCTGAACGTAGCCGGCGGAACGTCGGTCAATCTGAGTGCGCCCACCGGCACATCTTCATATGGCATTACCGACGTCTTGTTCGCGACACGGACGACGACCGCGACAATTCTGGGCGGCGGAACTCAAGATTCTTTGTCAGGAGCGGTGTACGTTCCAAATTCTGATTTTCAAATGAGCGGTGGTGCAAGCGTCTCGGGTGCTTGTTTCATGTTGATTGCGAAAACGGTAACGCTTTCCAGTGGCCCCGCCGCGGGCACCATGTGCGCCAGCCTCACTTCATCTTCCGCCAACAGCAGCAATGTGACGCTCATCCAATGAAGATTCAAGCAAGGTCCTTTCATACATCGATGAGAGATACGCGCGGTGTGGCCACGGTCGAATTTGCCTTGTGGTCTCTACTGATATTCGCGACCCTGCTACCGAGCCTAGACTTCGCAGCCTATCTCATATTTCAAGGCAGATTGGCCTCTGCGGTGCAACAGGGGTCGATGCTTGCCTACAATATGCGAAATTCGGATACGATCAACACCAGCCAATTGATCAGCTATGTCTCCGCTTCCGGCGGAGCGCCAACAGCCACCATTACCACGACGGTCACGTGCAACGGTGGCTCACAATCCTGTGCGGTTCCCGTCACTAGTCGGCAGTGTACCTGTGTCAGCGGTCTTACACCGACTTATACAGCGGCTGCGGCTTGCGGCTTACCTTGCGCTAACGGGGCGACATCAGGGTATTATCTGACGATCACGGCCAGTTATCCCTACCACGCCATGACTGTCCCCGATCAATGGTTGGACGGCAGCATCATGAAGCGAGCCGAGACGGTGCGTTTGCAATGAAAAGATGCGTACGCGCCTCGTGTCTGCTGCGGGACAGCGCTGGAGCGAGCGCTGTCGAATTTGCGTTGGTCGCACCTGTCCTGCTGGCATTCATCTTTCTGCTGATCGAAGGCGGTCGGCTGGAATGGACACAGCAGGCATTGCAGGAGGTTGCCTCGAACACGGCACGATGTATGGCGCTTGGGACCGCTCCGTGCGCTGATACGCCATCAATTCAGGGGTATGCGGCAGCCAGGGGACTGGCTTGGGGGGTCACTTTCAAGGCGGCTACCACCACTGTCACCGCAAACGCGACGTGTAACAGCGTATCGGGTATGAATAAGATCGCTATCAGCCTCCCTTATGGCGGTGTGACCGGACTTTTGCCATTTGCGCCATCGGCGCTCACCGCATCCGCCTGCGCGCCATCTATTGGGTAAATATTTGGTTATATAGCCTGACTCATTGAGGAGCCGGAAAAGAGGTTGCGTTGTGGTCCGGAAGCGATTCATGTTCCAACATGATCCGCGGCGGTTTCCTGAGCAACGCAGAACGTCTTGAGCTACGGGCTCTGGCGCGCGATGGACTGAGTGAAGCTCGCGCGTCTCGGCGTGCCAATGCGATCATTCTATTGGACAAGGGTTGGAGCTGCCAGGAGGTGGCGGATGCCTTGTTGATCGACGATGATACGGTGCGGGCCTGGCACCGGCTGTATCGCGAGCATGGCCTGACCGGCTTGGTGGTATTCGACATTGGTGGCAGCTGTCGATGGCGGAGTAATCTTCCCCAGTTGTGACATTTGAATATTCCCCACTTCTTCTGATCGGCCCTTGTCCGGGGCGAGCCCCGGACAAGGGCCGATTTCAAAATTTATCAGGCATGCCGCACCCCCTGAGGGGCGCGGTCGCGATGAAGAAGTTCGGAGATTTGATCATGATTTTGGATTTGCACCGACAGGGACTGAAGGTCTCTGCGATCGCGCGCCAGGCGGGGGTCGACCGCAAGACTGTCCGCAAATATATCGCGAGGGGGCTGGAGCCGCCTTGCTATGGGCCGCGCCAGCCACGGAGTTCGCTGGTCGACGATTTCTCCGATTATCTGCGCACTCGATTGGCGACGTATCCGGGACTGACCGCGAGCCGGTTGATGCGGGAGATCAAGGATCGCGGATATACCGGTGGCTACAGCACGGTTCGAGACGTCGTGCGGTCGCTGCGTCCGCCTGGCGGCGGGAAGCCCTTCGCGGTTCGCTTCGAGACGCCGCCCGGCCAGCAAGCGCAGGTGGATTTTGCTCAGTTCCAGGTACGCTTTACCAGCGAGCCAGACCGGGTACAGATCGTCTGGCTGTTCTCGATGGTGCTCGGCTCTTCCCGGCACCTCTGGGGGCGCTTCGCCCTGCGGCAGACGATGGATATCGTCCTTGCCTGTCACCGATCCGCCTTTGAGGCGATCGGCGGCGTGCCGCGCGAAATCCTCTATGATCGCATGAAGACGGCGGTGATCGGCGAAGGCGAAGACGGGCGTATTGTTTACAATGCGACCCTGGCCGAGTTCGCGCACCATTACGGATTTTTGCCGAAAGCCTGTCGCGCATATCGTCCGGAGACCAAGGGCAAGGTAGAGCGACCATTCCGGTATATCCGTGAGGACTTCTTTCTTGGCGGTACTTTCCGCGACATGGCTGACCTCAACCAGCAATTTGCGCATTGGCTGGCAACTGTCGCCAACATCCGGCTCCACGCGACGACCGAGCGTGTCGTCAGTGAGGCATTTGCCGAGGA
>NZ_JASJVC010000126.1:0-4623 GCF_035019905.1 Sphingomonas sp. 10B4
GGTCCACATCCAAGCTCTGAATCATACTTCAGCGACAAGCGGAATCCCTCAAATCCGATTTTCCAAACAGCCTCTAAAATAGATAGATATGTGTCTATCAAATAGATCGTGTTTGTAGATTAATTTTAATTATTGCATGTCTGTTGATTGGCCGTAAAGTGTTTGTAAAGATTACCTGTCCAGGAGATTCTTAGGACTTTGGCGAGACATTGCTGACTATTGGCTCCGTAGCCCGTCGTTCCATCGCCGAAGCGCCGGGTCCCGCTCGTTGTGTCGCGGTCTGTCAGCCAGCGGCTTCCGCGCTCTACGGCGCGGGCGGGTCCACTGCCCGGACTGGGCCCGTTGATGAACGACGCCCACACGAGCGGAAAGCACGAAAGCAGCAGATTGAGCCCGCAGGATAAGCTGGGATGGCTTGTAATTGGCGGGGATTCGATATCGCCGGTGTGCCACTCGCCAGAGTGCCGCCTGTCCAGGCCGATGGGTTTGCTATAACGCTCAGCAAAGGGCCCAAGTTCGGGTAACAGCTCAAACCCGGCTATTTCGGCCAACCGACGCCCAAGGGATGATAATGCGCAAAGGTATACTTCTGGCCGGCGGCTCAGGAACGAGGCTCTACCCCCTGACGAAGGCGGTCTCGAAGCAACTGATGCCGGTATACGATAAGCCTATGATCTATTATCCGCTGTCGACACTGCTTCTTACCGGCGTGCGCGAAATCATGATCATCACGACCCCCCATGACCAGGCATCGTTCAAAGCGTTGTTGGGTGACGGGAGCGCGTGGGGCATAAGCCTACAATATGCGGTCCAGCCTGAGCCCGGCGGTCTTGCCCAGGCCTATCATATCGGGGCGGATTTCGTTGGCGACGCATCCTCGATGCTAGTGCTCGGCGACAATATTTTCTACGGTCACGGGCTGATCGACCTGTTGTCCTCCGCCACCGCCCGTACCGACGGTTCGACGGTCTTTGGCTATTTCGTGCAGGATCCCCGATCCTATGGCGTAGTGTCCTTCGACAAAAGTGGCCGGGCGGAAACGATTGAGGAGAAGCCGGCGGAACCGAAGTCGAACTACGCCGTTACAGGACTGTATTTCTACGACTCCGACGCGGTTCGGCTTGCTCGCTATCTCAAGCCCAGCCGGCGCGGCGAACTGGAGATCACCGACCTCAACCGGATGTATCTCGATGCCGGCAAGCTGAATGTCCAGATCATGGGGCGCGGTTACGTATGGCTTGATACCGGCACACATGCCTCGTTACTCGATGCCGCGCTATATGTGCGCATCACCGAGGATCGTCAGGGACTTAAGATCTGCTGCCCGGAGGAAATTTGCTGGCGGCAAGGTTTCATTGATGATGCGCAGCTGGAAGAGCTTGCGGCGCCTCTGCGAAAAAGCGGATATGGCGAGTATTTGATAGGCCTGCTGTACGGAAAGGCTGCGCTGTGAACGTCATAGAGACGGCTATTGCGGGGCTTCTTATCCTCGAGCCGACGGCGTATGGCGATGACCGCGGTTTCTTCCTGGAAAGCTGGAACCGTCGCCGGTTTGCCGATTTCGGGCTTGATCTTGAGTTCGTACAAGACAATCACAGTCGCTCTGCCGCCGGAGTGTTGCGTGGGCTGCATTTTCAGGATCCAAATCCGCAAGGCAAGCTTGTGCGCGTGGTGAATGGTCGCGCATGGGACGTGGCGGTCGACATCCGCGCGGGCTCTGCAACTTTCGGCAAATGGGTTGGCGTCGAGCTATCGGCCACCAACAAGCGCATGTTCTGGGTTCCGGACGGATTCGCGCACGGCTTTCTTGCGCTGGAGGATGACACCGATTTCCTCTACAAATGCACGAGCTATTTCGAACCCGCGAACGAGCATTCCCTGCAATGGAACGACCCAATCCTTGGAATCGATTGGCCACTGGATGGGCTCGAACCGCAGCTCTCAGGCCGGGATAGGGTAGGCATGCCCTTCGCCGCGATTGCGACGGTCGCATGAAGGCGTTGATCGTCGGCGGCAGGGGGCAGCTGGGACGCGGCCTTGCCGCGACCAGTCCGGCAGGAACATGTATCGTCAGTCACGACCTCGATACGCTCGATATCACGGATGCGAGCAGTGTCCGCGCGATGATTAGGGTGGAGCGGCCCGATCTCCTGTTCAATGCGGCTGCTTATACCGCAGTCGACAAGGCGGAAGGCGACGAGTCCGCGGCATACGAGGTAAATGCAGTCGCGGTTGGCATCCTCGCAGACGCGGCGCGCGCGATCGGCGCGCGCTTTGTCCACATCTCGACCGACTTCGTCTTCGACGGGACTTCCGGCATACCATATGCTCCCACCGCGCCGACCAACCCGCTGAGTGCCTATGGCCGCACTAAGCTGGCTGGAGAGAAACGTGCCGGCGAAGATGCGCTGATTGTGCGCACCGCGTGGGTTTACGCCCCGATCGGCGCCAATTTTGTCCGCACGATGATCCGCTTGATGGGCGAACGGCCGCAGATTCGCGTCGTTGCCGATCAGATTGGCACGCCAACCTACGCGCCGGGTCTCGCTGCGGCCCTTTGGTCTCTGGCGGGACAGGAACGCATTGGACTGTATCATTACACCGATTCGGGTGTCGCCAGCTGGTACGACTTTGCCGTCGCGATCCAGGAGGAGGCGCTTGCCGCCGGACTGCTCGAGCGCGCTGTGCCGGTGGTGCCGATCAGTTCGGCCGCGTTTCCGACTCCTGCGCGCCGCCCGCAGTATTCGGTGCTCGACAAGAGCTCGACCTTTGAGGCGCTCGGCGGGGCGGCGCCGCACTGGCGAAGCAATTTGCGCGTTCTTATCGGCGAGATCAGCACCAATGGCTAATATGATCGTGACCGGCGGCGCCGGCTTCATCGGTTCGAATTTCGTGCGTCATTGGCGGAGCGTTGCGCCGGACGATGCAATCGTGGTCCTCGATATTCTGAGCTACGCGGGACATCCTGCAAATCTCGACGGTCTGGACGGCGTCACTCTCATTCCAGGCGACATTTGCGATACGCCGCTTGTTAGCCGTCTCATTGCGGATCATGCGATCGACACGATCGTACATTTCGCGGCCGAGACCCATGTTGATCGATCGATCACAGGACCCGACGCTTTTGTTACGACCAACGTTGTCGGCACGCACAGCTTGCTCAAGGCGGCAAAGACCGCCTGGCTCGATCAGGGCGGCGGCAAGCCGCACCGCTTCCACCATGTCTCGACCGACGAAGTTTACGGTACACTCGGGGCGGACGATTTGGCGTTCAGCGAAGTGACGCCCTATGCGCCGAATTCGCCTTATGCCGCGTCAAAGGCCAGCTCTGATCATCTCGTGCGAGCCTATCACCATACGTATGGGTTGGAGACGACGACCAGTAATTGCTCGAACAATTATGGCCCATTCCAATTCCCCGAAAAGCTCGTTCCCTTGTTCATACTAAACGCGCTCTCAGGCAAGCAGCTGCCCATCTATGGCGACGGGAAGAATGTGCGCGACTGGTTGCACGTCGCGGATCATTGCCAGGCAATTGAGCGCATCCTTCGTGGCGGTCGCATTGGTGAAACCTATAATATTGGTGGCGGCCAAGAACTTCCCAATTTTGCGGTCGTCGACGAAATCTGTCGTGGCGTGGATGCTGCGTTCGCGGTGGACGCGACGCTCGCTACGCGGTTTCCGGCGGCACCTGCCGCGCAGGGGCGGTCGACAGCAGAGCTTAAGAGCTATGTAGAAGATCGAAAGGGCCACGATCGGCGATATGCGATTGACGCCAGCAAGATTCACAGCGAGTTGGGCTACGTCCCGGCGCGCGATTTCCCGCGAGGGTTCGCAGATACGCTGGCGTGGTATCTCGCGGGCGAGCAATGGTGGAAACCGCTGCTAGCGCGAGCCGCGCTCGCTGTCTGAGGGGCGGTCGTCGGCCACCACCCCAGTCGATGCCCATCGAAGTGACTGTGGGACGCGCGTGCCTAGCCGAATGCGAAGCCTAGTGGACCTTGACGTAACCCCCGTTATCAGGCCGCTGATAACTTTGCTGCGGTGTCCATTTGATTTGCTGCCCATTCTTGGGCTGTGACGTGACCCTGACGTGACCCCCGTCTTTCATCCAGCCGCAACCAGAGACCGACCATTGTTGTCGCGCAGGAGCGCGGGTGAGGCAACGGGCGGGTTTAAACCCGTCCGTTGCCTTTCGAGTTCCGCGGCGAAGGCCGCTGGTGTGGCGTAGCCGAGTGAGGAATGTGGTCGCTCGGTGTTGTAATCGTCGACCCAGCTTGCGAGGATCGAGCGCGCCTGGCGGACCGTGAAGAACAGCGTCTCGTTGAGCAGTTCGTCGCGCATGCGACAATTGAAGCTCTCGACGAACCCATTCTGCGTCGGCTTGCCCGGCGCAATATAGTGCCATTCGACGCCAGCATCGCCCGACCACGCAAGCACCGCGTTCGAGGTCAGTTCGGTCCTCTTGTCGCTGACGATCATTTTGGGCGCACCGCGCTCAGCGATCAGATCGGCCAGCTCGCGCACGACCCGCTTGCCCGAGAACAGAGGTGGCTCGGCAAATTTGGACAGGCTGTTAAGTGGAGTTTCTGCCTGAAGGTGGCCAGCATGGCTGCCGAACAG
>NZ_JASJVC010000127.1:0-4462 GCF_035019905.1 Sphingomonas sp. 10B4
CCCCCCCGCCGCCCGAACAGCCGCAGCTGCAGACCCCACCGGTCGTGTCGCCGCCGCCGATCGTGCGCGTCCAGTCGCCGCCGCCGCCGATCGCTACGGTCGTCACGCCGCCGCCGGCTGCGCCGATCACGGTTCGCGCCGCAGCGCCTGCTCCTGTCCCGGTCGCGGCACCCCCCGCACCCGTGGTCAGCAAGGCCGCGGGCCCCAAGGGCGATCCGTCGCAGTGGGTGACCACCGACGATTATCCTTCCGACGCGCTGAGCGCAGAGGCGCAGGGTACCAGCAAGATCAAGTGGGAAATCAATACCGCTGGTCGTGTTGAGAACTGTGTCGTCGTCGCATCCAGCGGCAACTCGTCGCTCGATCGCGCGGCCTGCTCGAACATCACGCGTCGCGGGCGGTATTCGCCGGCGATGGACCAGAGCGGCAACCCCATCCGTTCCGCTTCGTCGCGCAACGTCGTGTGGCGCTTGCCAGAATAAAACCAATCCTAGCCGTGCGGGCCCGGGAAGGGGCCCCACGGTCATCTTGTCGAGAAGGAAGTTCCCCTAATGTCCACCATCATCCTCGCTGCCGGTGCCAACGCCGCAGACAATTTCGGCTTCATGAACGCGATGAAGCAGGGCGGCCCCGTCACCTGGACGACCGCTGGCATCCTCACGATCTTCCTGTTCTTCACGCTCTACATCTTGTTCACCAAGATCTTCGAGCAGCAGAAGATCATCAACCAGGGCCGTCGCGTCCGTGCGACCTTCTGGGCGTCGAACTCGCTGCGCGAAGGCGCTGCCAAGCTCGAGAAGAACTCGGCCTACAAGCAGATCGTCGACGACGGCATCGAAGCCCAGGAGCAGCATTCGCGTCTGACCGATCCGGTCGAAGCGCATGACTGGCTGCACGGCTCGCTCGCTCGCTCGGAAGCTATCATCAACTCGCAGCTCGGTGGCGGTCTCGCCTTCCTCGCAACGGTCGGCGCAACCGCACCGTTCGTCGGTCTGTTCGGTACGGTTCTCGGTATTTACCGCGCACTGATCGGCATCGGCCAGGCTGGCCAGGCATCGATCGACAAGGTCGCAGGCCCGGTCGGTGAGTCGCTGATCATGACCGCCTTCGGTCTGGTCGTCGCGGTTCCGGCCGTGCTCGCCTTCAACTGGCTGCAGCGTCGCAACAAGGCGATCGCCGAGCATCTCTCGGCCTTCTCGAACGACGTGCTGGGCTACCTTGCATCGAACGGTGCGGTTCGTCCGCATGCACCGGGCAAGAAGGCTCCGGTTGCTGCAGCGAAGCCCGCTGTAACGACCACGACGGCTGGCCAGGCCGGCGGCGTGCAGACCCGCGTCTAAGACTACCGAACGGGGCCGCCGCTCGGCGGCCCCGCTTCCTTCGCCGCCCGGTATGTCGGGCGGCCTGACCGATACGAATAGGATGGCCTTTCATGGCGATTAGTACAGGTGGCGGCGGCGATGACGCCCCGATGTCCGACATCAATACGACGCCGCTCGTCGACGTCATGCTGGTGTTGCTCATCATCTTCCTCATCACGATCCCGGCGATCGTGCAGACCGTCAAGCTGAAGCTCCCGGACGTGCGCTACGATCCGACCGTGACCAAGCCCGAGAACGTGTCGCTCTCGATCACGCGCAAGCCAGACGGCAGCTGCGCGGTGTTCTGGGGCCAGACGCCGGTGACGCATGAGGAACTGCTCAAGCGTGCGACCGACAAGCTCAAGGAAATCGTCGACAAGGCCGGCGGCGCCGCGAACTTGACGACCGACGACCTTCCCGAAGCGCATATCCGCGGCGACGTCGAGACTCCGTATCGCTGCATTGGCGGTGCAATCTACACGATGCAGTCGGCAGGCTTCGCCAAGGTTGGCTTCATTTCGGAACCCCCTCCCACGGGCGGTCCGTCTTCGTGATCGCTGCTGCAGCAGCGCATTTGATTTGCGGCTTCGCCGCAGGGAGTATTTGACATGGCAATTAGCGCAGGGCGTGCTGACGACCAGCCGATGATGGACATGAACACGACGCCGTTGATCGACGTCATGCTCGTGCTCCTCATCATGTTCATCATCACCATCCCGATCCAGACGCACGCGGTGAAGGTCGATCTTCCGATCAACGACCCGACCCAGACCAAGCCCTTGATCGACCCGCAAAAGAACAAGATCGTGATCCAGCCCGACGGCGTCGTGCTGTGGAACGGCGCGGCGACCGACCCGGCAACGCTGCAGCAGTATCTGACGCAGACGACGCAGCTGAACCCCGAGCCCGAGCTGCACTTCCAGCCCGACCCGGCGGCAAAGTACGAGAAGGTCGACCAGATCCTCGCGATCATCAAGCGGTCGAACGTCTCGAAGCTCGGCTTCATCGGCAACGAGCAGTATCGCAACGACTTCTAAGGCGTTCGCGACCATCGACGCACAATCAGGGCGGTCCTTCGGGGCCGCCTTTTTTTTGGCGGTGGCGCCGCGACAGGCGGGGGCGTACCGCCGGGGCTCCGCATTCCCGCTGCAACGACCGGGCGGATATCCGCGGGCGATCGGGCGGTCCGCGCTCGGCGGTGACCGCCCCCCCCCCAAGTCGCCATCGCCACAAGCCGTGGCGGCAAGCCGCAGGAGTGCTGGCCAGCGGCGCGAATAGCCGGCCAATCGCACCTGTCGTGCTCCAGGCGCTGGGCTCGATTGCCCCCCCCAGACGCGTGTTTTACAAAGTCGAGCGTTGCCAAATCTTGCTTGATCCAGACGAGTCACCAGCGGCGCGACACGCTGCTGCGCGTCCGATGCTGGCGCCGCCGCGAGGCCTGCGGAGTCGCCGATAGGAAAGACCAGCCCGAAAATATCGCGACTCGATCGATGTAGTATTGCGCCGACTTCGCGTTCGACCGCCCGTCCGTGGCGTACGCTTTGCACCCCCCAAAAGAAGCGCCCGTTCGTGGATGTTGGCCAATGGCCGCTTGCTCCATGCGATTTGCAGCGAAGTGCGGAGCCGCCCGGCTATGCTTGCGCCAAAGCAGCTTGCGGGCGCCGACGTCGCAAAAATTAAACTTGATTTATGTTTGAGGTCGATCCGATCAGGCGAAACCTCATGAGGATTGGCTGATCCGTCCCATTTAATACTGTTTTTCCAGGAGCATTAACGAAATCTGAAGCAGAAGAGACTTATCGATACCGCAAGGGGACCGTCGGTGAAGCTATTGCGCGCAATTAACCGGGCATCATGCGGTCTCTCGCGCGTCGGGACTATTGCGAAACGGTGTGATGGGACTGCCGCGGTCGAATTCGCGATTGTCGGGCCGGCTTTCATCGGCCTTGTGCTCGCGATCCTCTATACTGCATTAATCTTCCTGGCGCAGCAAATGCTCGAGACGGCGGCCCTGGCGTCGGCGCGCTTGTTGCTGACAGGATCCGCGCAAACGATCCGGCTGGCCAACGGCACCGTCGGAATGTCCGCGAGCGACTTGAAGAATGCGATCTGCAACGGGACCACCGGCACCAACGCGAGCGGCGCTGCCGTCACCATTGCGCCGTTGCTGCCACCGATGCTGTCGTGCAGTCGGCTCACGGTCAACGTCAGCACCGCGAACACGTACAATGTCGCGAGCACGACGGCTCCGACGTTCACCTACAACAGCCAAGGCGTCATAACGTCGACGAATACCGGCTATAACACCCAGTCCAACGGCAACGGGCAAAGCCAGATCGTTGTCCTGCAACTCATCTATCTGTGGCCGACGGGCGTCGGCCCCTTGGGTTTGAACCTCACGAACCAGCCCAACGGCAATCGCATGCTCGTGGCGACGTCTGTATCAACGACCGAGGCCTATTCGTGCAATTCGGGGCAGACCTCGTGCTGAGGCGCCTGGTCGATAGCACGCGCGGGGTCGCCCTCGTCGAGTTTGCAATGTGCCTGCCCGTGCTCATCGTCATGTATCTTGGCGGGTACGCCACGATGGATATGATCTCGTCGACGCGCAAGGTCACCACGGCGACGCGTTCGCTGGTCGACCTGGTCAGCCGAACCATGTCGCCGGCGATCATCTACAACAAGCCGCAAGACGCGAGCGCGACGTCGTACCTCAGCGCGAGCGCGGTTGCCCTGGCGCCGTACGCGCTCAACAACGCAACCGAGCAAATCTCGCTCCTGCGAATCTGCGACGCGACGCACGCCTATGTCGTTTGGACCCAGGCTCAAACGCAGACCGTCGATGGCAGCGCCGTGTCGGCGGTGACGTCGACCCACACCGCCGGGACGCTCCCCGCGAACCAGACACAGTCTGCCGCGAATGTGATTTCGATCCCGAGTTCGATGGTCACGGCCCCGATGGTTCCCGTTTCGCCGGACGGCTCGAACGTGTGCGCGAACTTCGCGCCGGGCACCAGTACCAAGAGGCTTTGTTGCAAAACTGACGTTGGGGATTCCCGTAGGGAATCGAGTGGGATAGATGGGCGTGATGCCCAAACCTG
>NZ_JASJVC010000128.1:0-3934 GCF_035019905.1 Sphingomonas sp. 10B4
GAGCTCGGAGATGTGTATAAGAGACAGCCCCCAACCCCTCCCCTGAAGGGGAGGGGCTTACGATATGACCGCCCCCGCAACCCACGTCTGGCGCCTGCTCAAATGGGGCCGCATCCTCGCGCGCCACGGCGCGCTGAGCGGCATCGAGCGCGATCAGAACACCCCGCTGCCGATCCGCCGCCTTGCCCGTATCGCCCGGATCGGCGCGCGCGTTCCAGCCGTGCCGCGTTATGCCGATGCGCTCCAGGCGATCGGCCCCGCCGCGATCAAGCTCGGCCAGACGCTCGCGACGCGCCCCGACATCGTCGGCGAGGCGGCGTCGAACGATCTGATGCGGCTCCAGGACGCGCTGCCGCCCGTCCCCTATGAGACGATCCACGCCGCGATGACGCGCGCCTTCGGGCGCGATCCGGCCGAGCTGTTCGCCTCGATCGATCCCGTGCCCGTCGGCGCCGCGTCGATCGCGCAAGTCCACCGCGGCGTCACCACCGATGGCCGCACCGTCGCGATCAAGGTGCTGCGCCCCGGCGTCGAAGTCGATTTCGCGCGCGCGATCGAGACCTATCAATGGGCCGCGGCGCAAGTCGAGGGCTATGGCGGCGAGCTCGCCCGCCTGCGCCCACGCCTCGTGATCGAAACCTTCAAGCGCTGGACCGCGCGCGAGCTCGACTTGCGGCGCGAGGCCGCCTCGGCATCCGAACTCGCCGACGCGATGACCGCCGAGCCCGATTTCCTGGTGCCCAAGATCGATTGGCAGCGCACCACCGGCAAGGTGCTGACGCTCGAATGGATCGACGGGATCAAGCTGTCGAACCGCCCGGCGCTGGTCGCGGCGGGCTACGACTTGCCGCTGCTCGCCAACACGCTCGTCCACGCCTTCCTGCGCCAGGCGATCGCCGAGGGGTTCTTCCATGCCGACATGCACCAGGGCAACCTGTTCGCGCTGCCTGGCAACAAGATCGCCGCGATCGACTTCGGCATCATGGGCCGGATCGACCGGCGCGCGCGCGTCTGGCTCGCCGAAATCCTCTACGGGCTGATCACCGGCAATTATAAGCGCGTCGCGGAAATTCATTTCGAGGCGGGCTATGTCCCGCCGCACCATAGTGTCGCCGAGTTTGCGACGGCGCTGCGTGCGGTCGGCGAGCCGATGCGCGGCATGTCGGTCAAGGACATGTCGATCGGGATGATGCTCGACGGGCTGTTCAACATCACGCGCGACTTCGATATGCAGACCCAGCCGCACCTACTGCTGCTGCAGAAGACGATGGTGATGGTCGAGGGCGTCGCGACGAGCCTCGATCCCGAGATCAATTTGTGGGACGCAGCGTCACCGTTCGTGCGCGAATGGATCCGCACCGAGCTTGGCCCCGAGGCTGCGGTTGCCGACCGGTTGGTCGAGGATTTCCGCACGCTCGCGCGACTTCCCGACTTGATCCGCAACATTGAACGGCGCTTCCCCAATCCGCCCGGCGCGCCGCCCGAGCCCCCCTTGCGCGAAATCGAGGTCGTGCGGATCGGCGGAGGCTGGCGCTATGCGCTCGTCGCGGTGCTGAGCGCGGGTGCCAGTCTGGGTCTGGGGTGGATGCTGTGGGGGTAAGGCGGCGCCGCCGCTCGCCGCGGCGCGACGCGCTGGCGTGAGTCCACGGCCGCCCTTCTGGCTGGCCGAGCCATCGCGCTATGCCGCGCTGTCGCAACCGCGCGCGCGGATCGCCGCGGCTTTGCTCGCCTTGCTGCTGCTTGCGACGCTGCTCGCGCTCGCCAGCCCCGGGCCGCCGCCGGTGAGCCACACGCCCGCGTCGCGCGCCGACGACCAGCGCGACGTCATGCTGTACGAGACGATCGTCCAGGGCATCCGCGGCGGGGGCGATTATTACAGCGTGACCGCACAGGCGCTGCGCACCGGCGATTATCCGATGCGTCCGTTCGTGACCTTCCGCTTGCCGACGCTCGCGGTCGTCCAGGCCGCGCTGCCGCGCCTGGCGACGATGGCGTTGCTCTACGCGCTCGTTGCTGGCGTCGGCTACGCCTGGTATCTGCGGCTCGGCGGGGTGTTCAATCGCCCCGCGCCGCGCCTCATCGCGCTTGCGCTGCTCGCCAGCGGACTGATGGCGTTCGTGCAAAGCGATCTCGTCGCCTTCCATGAGATCTGGGGCGGGCTTCTCATCGCGCTGTCGCTCGCGGTACGCCGCGAGGACAAATGGATCGAGGCGGTCGCGATCGGGCTGATCGCGATGCTGATCCGCGAGACCGCCGCGCTCTATGTCGGGGTGATGGTGCTGTTCGCGCTCGCCGAGGGGCGGCGGCGCGAGGCGATCGGCTGGGCGGCGACGCTCGGCGTGCTCGCGATCGTCGTCGCGCTCCACGCGCATGCCGTGGCGATGGTGGTGCGCGAGACCGACCCCGCCTCGCCCGGCTGGGCCGGGCTGCTCGGCTTTGGTTTCTTCGTGAAGACGATGCAGATCTCGACCGCGCTCGATCTTGCGCCGCTGTGGATCGCCGCACCGCTCGTCGGGTTGGCGCTGTTCGGTTGGTCGGCGTGGCGCAGTCCGCTCGCGCTGCGCGCGCTCGGCGTGTTCATTGCCTATGCGCTGCTGCTGGCGCTGTTCGGGCGGGTCGACACCTTCTATTGGGGTCTGATGATCGCCCCCACGCTCCTGATCGGCCTCGCCTTCGCGCCCGACGGCCTGCGCGACCTGATCGCGGCAGCGCGCGAGCCGCGACGGAAAATCATCGTGACGCGGGTGACGCGGTGAAGATCCTGCTGATCGTCGGCGGCGGGATCGCCGCGTACAAGGCGTGCGAGCTGATCCGGCTGTGCCGCAAGGCCGGGATCGGCGTGAAATGCGTGCTGACCGCGGGCGGCGCGCATTTCGTAACGCCGATGACGCTCGCGGCCTTGTCCGAGAACCAGGTCTATACCTCGCTGTGGGATCTCAAGGACGAGGCCGAGATGGGGCATATCCAGCTCAGCCGCGAGGCCGATCTGGTCGTCGTGGCGCCTGCGACCGCCGATTTGATGGCGAAGATGGCAGCGGGGATCGCCGACGATCTTGCGACCACGCTGCTGCTCGCGACCGACAAGGCGGTGCTCGCGGCGCCCGCGATGAACGTGCGGATGTGGCAGCACGCCGCGACGCGCCGCAACGTCGCCACGCTGCGCGGCGACGGGATCACCGTGCTCGAGCCCGACGAAGGTGCGATGGCGTGCGGCGAATTCGGCCCGGGGCGGTTGCCCGAACCTGCGGCGATCTTCGCGGCGATCCAGGCGGCGCTCGCCCGGTGAGCGCGCTTGCCGGACTGCACATCCTCGTCACCGCCGGCCCGACGCACGAGCCGATCGATCCAGTGCGCTATCTCGCCAATCGCTCGTCGGGGAAACAGGGTTTCGCGATCGCCGCGGCGCTTGCCGCGCGGGGCGCGCGCGTCACGCTGATCGCGGGGCCAGTGACGCTCGCGACGCCTGCCGGGGTGACGCGAGTCGATGTCGAGACCGCACTCGAGATGGAAGCGGCGGTGGCGGCCGCGCTGCCGGTCGATGCGGCGGTGCTCGTCGCGGCAGTCGCCGACTGGCGCGTCGACAGTGCGGGGCAAAAGATCAAGAAGGGCGCGGGCGGTCCGCCGATGCTCCATCTCGTCGAGAATCCCGACATTCTTGCGGGCCTTGCGCGCAGTCCGCTGCGGCCGCGGCTCCTGATCGGCTTCGCGGCCGAGACCGAACATGTGATCGACCACGCCACCGCCAAGCGCGTGCGAAAGCAGGTCGACTGGATCGTTGCGAACGATGTGTCGGGGGATGTGATGGGGGGTGCTGCGAACAGCGTGCATATCGTCACAGAGCACGGTGTCGAGAGCTGGGCGCGGATGGCCAAGGAAGCGGTCGCGGAACGGCTTGCGGAGCGGATCGTCCAAGCCCTGTCTCTTATACACATCT
>NZ_JASJVC010000129.1:0-2500 GCF_035019905.1 Sphingomonas sp. 10B4
ATTCGCACGCAGCCAAGCTCGGCCAGCGCAGAAAAGCGCGCCCACAAGGCGCAGCTTTGCTGCGACTGACGGGCGCGCGAGCGAGGCATGGGCCTGTAGCTCAGTTGGTTAGAGCGCACCCCTGATAAGGGTGAGGTCGGTGGTTCGAATCCACCCAGGCCCACCACTTTTTGCGCTTTGAAGAGTATGGGGCCTTAGCTCAGCTGGGAGAGCGGTTGCTTTGCAAGCATCAGGTCATCGGTTCGATCCCGATAGGCTCCACCACTCGCCACCGAAAACCTAGAGATGAAGAGAAAACTCTTCCGCTTCGGCGGAACACGGAGGCTTCGGCCTCCCTTATTTGACATTGTGAATGGGTTCTTAAAATCGATGCCGTGATATCGGCGTGTCGGTTTGGACAAGAGGTTTGGAAGGTTCGCCTTCCGGATCGCACGGCCAGACTGCGCACGCTTTAATAATCAGGCTGAGCATTTTTAATCATCCGCACCAAGATACTGTGACTTTGCTGCTCTGCCGAGTTTTGGTTCGATCCGTCATGGATCGATCCCAGCATTGTCATTGGTGGTGCGGACTCTCAAGCGTGAGGTAAGGGCAATTCGTGGATGCCTTGGCGCATACAGGCGATGAAGGACGTGGCACGCTGCGATAAGCGTGGGGGAGCCGTGAGCAGGCCTTGATCCCACGATTTCCGAATGGGGAAACCCACCTATCCCGTTTAACTTCGTATCGAGGCAACTCGGTGCGACGCTAAATGGGGTTAGGTATCACTTAACTGAATACATAGGTTTCGTGAGGCGAACCCGGCGAACTGAAACATCTCAGTAGCTGGAGGAAAAGACATCAACCGAGATTCCGTTAGTAGTGGCGAGCGAACGCGGACCAGGCCAGTGCCTGATGGTGAATTAGCAGAACGATTTGGAAAGATCGGCCATAGCGGGTGACAGCCCCGTATGCGAAAATGAAACATCAGGACTCGAGTAGGGCGGAACACGTGTAATTCTGTCTGAACATAGGGGGACCACCCTCTAAGCCTAAATACTCGTATGCGACCGATAGTGAACTAGTACCGTGAGGGAAAGGTGAAAAGCACCCCGATGAGGGGAGTGAAACAGTACCTGAAACGGATTGCCTACAAGCAGTTGGAGGGTCCTTGAGGCCTGACAGCGTACCTCTTGCATAATGGGTCTGTGACTTAATGTATCAAGCAAGCTTAAGCCGTTAGGTGTAGGCGCAGCGAAAGCGAGTCTGAATAGGGCGCCAAAGTTTGATGTATTAGACCCGAAACCCGGCGATCTATGCATGACCAGGATGAAGGTGCGGTAACACGCACTGGAGGTCCGAACCGATTAACGTTGAAAAGTTACCGGATGAGTTGTGCTTAGGGGTGAAAGGCCAATCAAGCCGGGAAATAGCTGGTTCTCCGCGAAAACTATTGAGGTAGTGCCTCGGACGAATACCTTGGGGGGTAGAGCACTGGATGGATGCGGGGGTCGCGAGACCTACCAACTCTAACCAAACTCCGAATACCCAAGAGTAATATCCGGGAGACAGACGGCGGGTGCTAAGGTCCGTCGTCAAAAGGGAAACAGCCCTGACCTACAGCTAAGGTCCCCAAGTCGTGTCTAAGTGGGAAAGCATGTGGAACTTCCAAAACAACCAGGAGGTTGGCTTAGAAGCAGCCATCCTTTAAAGAAAGCGTAACAGCTCACTGGTCTAAATAAGAGGTTCTGCGGCGAAGATGTAACGGGGCTCAAGACACGCACCGAAGCTTAGGGTGTGCCATTTATATGGTACGCGGTAGCGGAGCGTTCCGTAAGCCTGTGAAGCGATCTGGTAATGGGTCGTGGAGGTATCGGAAGTGCGAATGCAGACATGAGTAGCGATAAAAAGGGTGAGATGCCCTTTCGCCGAAAGACCAAGGGTTCCTGCGCAAGGCTAATCCGCGCAGGGTGAGTCGGCCCCTAAGACGAGCCCGAAGGGGGTAGTCGATGGGAACACGGTTAATATTCCGTGACCTGGTGGTGTGTGACGGATCTCGTGTGTTGTCTTCCCTTATTGGATTGGGAAGGCTTCGAAGAGGTCCCAGGAAATAGCCCCACCGTATAGACCGTACCCGAAACCGACACAGGTGGTCAGGTAGAGTATACCAAGGCGCTTGAGAGAAGTGTCCTGAAGGAACTCGGCAAATTGCCTCCGTACCTTCGGAAGAAGGAGGCCCCAACTAAGCGCAAGCTCTGTTGGGGGGCACAGGCCAGGGGGTAGCGACTGTTTAGCAAAAACACAGGGCTCTGCTAAGTCGGCTTCAAGACGACGTATAGGGCCTGACGCCTGCCCGGTGCCTGAAGGTTAAGTGGAGGGGTGCAAGCTCTGAAATGAAGCCCAGGTAAACGGCGGCCGTAACTATAACGGTCCTAAGGTAGCGAAATTCCTTGTCGGGTAAGTTCCGACCTGCACGAATGGCGTAACGACTTCCCCACTGTCTCCAGGACATGCTCAGCGA
>NZ_JASJVC010000130.1:0-3668 GCF_035019905.1 Sphingomonas sp. 10B4
CCCCGGACAAGGGCCGATCAGAAGAAGTGGGGAATATTCAAATGTCACAACTGGGGAAGATTACTCCGCCATCGACACGCTTTCCTGATGCGTCGCGAGGGGATGACCTTTGGCGAGGCGTACCGGGCGATTGCTGGCAGCGATCTGCCGGTAGTGACGGACGAAGACCGAGCGAAGCGCAAAGCCGAGAGCGATGCTATCATGGCGGCGCGTGTCCAACTTGCCCGCGACATATGGGACCAAGCCATAGGCGCCGAAGGTACGCCAGCACAGGTCTATGCGCTTTCGCGCGGCATCGAGACGCCGCTTCCGAATACGGTTCGCTTTGCCTCTATCCCCCGGTGGCGCGATCCCGAGACGGGCGAGGTTGGTCGCAATCATCCCGCAATGGTCTGCGCGCTGCAAGACATGGCGGGGGATCTGGTCGGCGTCCAATGCGTGTTCCTTGCTGATGGCGGCAAGCGTAAATATGCGGCGGTAAAAGCGGACGGCACCAAGGCGAAGGCGAAGCTTAGCTATGGGGCTGTGATCGGGTCGGCGTTCCGCGCGAGCGGGTCCGATCGCACCGCGCCACCGCCCGAGCATGTCACGCTATGCGAGGGGCCGGAGGACGGACTTACGCTCGCACAGGCGCTGCCGGGTAGGGCGATCTATGTGGCGTGCGGAACGGCGCTGATGCCACGCCTAACGCTTCCTGAGAGCGTCACGCGGATAACCATTGCTGGCGACAATAACGCGGCCGGGCAAGACGCGGTTTTCAAGTGCGTTGCCGAGTTCGAATTGCGCGGGCTCGAGGTGCTGCAAATGTTTCCGTCCGATGGCTTCAAGGATTGGAACGACGAATTACGGGGGATTCGCGCATGAACGCCGCGGCCCTCAACCTTGCCGATCGCGCCGAGCCCGTCACCAGTTGGCCCGCGCCTGATATGTCGATCCTTTCCGGTGGCCGCACGTCGCCGCCACCGATGCCGACTGAAATGTTTGGCGAGTTGTGGCCGCTGGTCAATGATCTGGCAGCCGGCGCAGGTTCCCCGGTCGATTATGTCGCTGTAGGCGTGCTGGCGGTCTGTGCGTCCCTGATAGGGGCTAAGCGGCGGGTGCAACCCTATGTGACGACGCCGCAATGGCAGGAACCGTGCGTGCTTTGGGTTGCGCCTGTCGGTGATCCATCCTCGAATAAGTCGCCCGCGATCGACGCTGCCACCGGCCCGTTGCGTGCCATGGAAGCCGAGCTAGCCGAGCATCACAAGACGCGGCTTCTTGGTTTCCAGACGGTGGCCGAACGCGCTCGGCAAGAGCGCTCCGAATGGCAAGCCCAGGTCAAGACGGCAACCAAGGACGGTGTAGCAACGCCGCCGATGCCAGAGGCTGCGGTTGATCCCGACGAGCCGCAACGCCCGCGGTTGGTGGTGCAAGATGCCACGCCGGAAGCGATGGGCGATATTCTGGCAGGCAATCCGAACGGGACGCTTCACCTTCGCGACGAATTGGCCGCGTGGCTTATGAGCTTCGAACGCTATTCGCCAGGCGGGCGTGAGTTTTGGCTAGAGGCCTATGGTGGGCGAGAGCATACGGTCGACCGCAAGGGCAACAAAGCGGGACCGGTGAACGTCTCGTTTAACGGCGTGACGGTGCTTGGCGGTATCCAGCCCGAGAAGCTGCGCGAGTGCCTGCTTAGGACCGCAGACGATGGCCTAGTGCCGCGCTTCCTTTGGGTGTGGCCCGATCCGATCCAGTACCGGCGCCCCCGCCAAGTGGCAGACGTTGGCAAGCTCGAGCGGCTTTATCGGCGCTTGCAACAGCTAGAGGCCAAGCGGTCGGATAGCGGCAAGATCGAACCGCGCGTGCTGTTGCTCGCCTCCGACACGGCCGACGTGTTTGAAGCATGGGTGCGGGAGAACGACGACGCGGTGCGTGAGGCGTCGTCGCTGTATAAGGGCTTTGTCGGCAAGCTGCGCGGCATGGTCCTACGGCTGGCGCTGGTGGTCGAGCTTATGGGCTGGGCTGCGGTAGGCGGATGCGAGCCCGATACTATCAGCGTCAAGACGCTGGCGGCGGTCCTAGGGTTTGTGGACGATTACGCCAAACCGAGCGCGTTGCGCGTGTTTGGTGACGCGGCATTGCCAGAAGAAGAACGCAACGCCGCCGCGCTCGCCCGCTACATCCAAAAGACGAAGCCCAAGCAGGTCAACGCCCGCGACATTCGCCGGTCGAGCGGCATCCCCACGCTTAAGCAAGCAAACGACGTGGATCTGGCAATAGAGGCGCTAATCGAAGCGGGTTGGCTGCGCGGGTCCAAGCATCGGGACGGCAGCACGCCAGGGCAGCCCCGCAAAGACTATGCGGTCAATCCCGCTGTGTTGAGCTAGCCCGATGGCCGGGTGGCGCGAGGTGGCCGCGAAGGCGCTGGCAGCCGGGGGCGAGGCGGCCCCTGTAAGGGACCTGTACGGGCTCGACGTGGAGCTTTACCGCAACCTGTCGCGGCTGGCGTCTCTGTCGCCGCCGGCAAAGATCGAAAATGCGGAAAACTGGCGGCGGGTGGTGCGAGATGCGCAACGCCTAGCGCGCGAGGGCTGGACCGCCACCGCGCTTTCGCTCGGTTGGACGGTGGCCGATCTGTACGGAGTCGGTGCGCGTGACGATTGGGATTTTCAGGGCCTCGCAATATGGGTCCAGGGGCGCAAGATTGTCGCGCTAGACGATCGCGTTTGTCTGGCGGGTGACGAAAGGCCGCTGGACGTGTTCGAAAAGGGCGGCCCTCGACACGGCCGAATGCCCGTGGTGACGCCGGTTATGCTGTGGGATTTTGGCCGGTGATCGGAGCTAATGGCACTACTGGCACTAATGGCACGGGCACCCTCGCGCTCGCTCCCCTCGCGCGGCGTAGGCTAAAAAAGGTCACTAACTAACTTATATTAAGAAAACAGGCAGAGGGGCTGCAAGATACGCTGTGCCATTAGTGCCATTAGTGCCAATAGGTCGGCGCGCTGCCGGTATCTCTCCCCTGTTGACCGGAAAGACCCGTACAAATGAATTGCCTAGCCGATACTAAAGCGAGCCATCGAAAGTTATACTGATGACGATCTAGGCCGATCTGTTGAGCTGGAAGCTGGCGCTATAGTCATATTAGAGCAGATGGGCCTTAATGACGACTTAGACGCAAATATCGCGCTAATGACGCCGGGCCTATTCTCGCCCGAGGCTTTCGCGCTGGCACTTACCTACCGGGAATAAGTCAGGCCCGCGCCCGCCGACACAGCCAAAATCTTTGGCGATTGCGTAGTTTACAAACCCGAACCTAACGAAGGTATCGCCGCTCGGGTATTTTCCTCAATCGAGTGCAACGGCGCGAGGCCGTGATCTATTGCTTGCGCATAGACCTTCAAGTCATATTCGACGGTCTTCAGTCGCTCATCTAGAAGCCTTATTTGGTACTTTACCCCTCTGAGCGCCGAGGTGATTTTAGAGGTGCAGTACAGCGCCAGCAAACCGTAGATCAACGGATACCACGACGCGTCGATCCCGTGCGCCCAGCTCATTCCGGCTTCTCGACCGGCTTATGCTTTGGTGATTACGTAGTTTACAAACCCGCTAGTGGTCCGAATCTAACACTTGGTGCCCGCGTCTGACCGCGGCGATGATTTTATCGGGGTCGGCGGTCCAGACGA
>NZ_JASJVC010000131.1:0-3649 GCF_035019905.1 Sphingomonas sp. 10B4
TCGGTCCACATCCAAGCTCTGAATCATACTTCAGCGACAAGCGGAATCCCTCAAATCCGATTTTCCAAACAGCCTCTTACACCAGGCCGGCCCCGTAAGCGAATGATGCCTCACCTAGGTTTATAATTCCGGCATCTGATGGATCGGATTGACGATGAACCAGTCTGGCTCTGAAATCCAGATTTTGGCGATGTATTCGTAGCGCGTGAGACCGCTGAGTGTCTTGAGCCGGGCCAGGGAAGTTATAGGGCGGCGATGAAGTCGTCGACATGCGTCCGTAGCTGGTCGTGGCTTTCGTAGTGGAAGCGCTTGACGGTCGCTTCCTTGATGGTGCGGTTCATCCGCTCGGCCTGTCCGTTGGTCCAGGGACGGTTTGGTTTGTTGACGCGTTGTTCGATCTCGTTCGCCTCGCAGATCACGTCGAAGCGCATCTGGCGAAACCAGTCAAGCCACCAAGCGCCTGCAGTTCGTGCTGTTCGAAACCCATCTACCAACCCGCCGATCTTTTGCTCGCGACGGGGGGAGGGACGGCAACTATCTCGGTCTGTAGTCGGGTTATCGCTTCTAGCGGGGCGCGCCGCAGATCCTCTTTCGACGAAACGCAGTGCCGAACGCTATGGCGATCCGGTCGAGGCCTCAGCTGGGGACGCAGATGAGGCCCCCATGCGTACTTCCCGAGTCTGTCCGGTCGGTATGTTTGGTCGCAATACGGCCCGTACAGTTTCTCAACGGGAGCCCAAGCCATGTCGACCGATCGCCATTTGCAAAAAGCCGTAATCGCCGAACTCGGTTGGGACGTGCGGGTTAACGCCGCGGATATCGGCGTTGTCGCTCATGACGGAATCGTCACACTCACTGGTCACGTCGAAACCGGCGCGGAAAAGCAGAACGCCGAAGCGACGACGGGGCGGGTCCAGGGCTGCAAAGGCGTGGCCGACGAGTTAACGGTGCGTTTGTCGCCTGGCGCAGTTCGTCAGGACGAGGAAATCGCCTCGGCGATTGTCCAGCGGCTGGAATGGAACGCTGCAATACCGAAGGGGGCGATCCTGCCGGCGGTCGAGAAGGGTTGGGTGACCCTGACCGGTGAGGTGAAATGGCATTTCCAGAAGGAAGATGTCGAGCACGACGTGCGTCGGTTGATCGGTGTGGCAGGCGTTACCAACCGCATCACGATCAAGCCGCAAGTCGACGTGGTGGGCGTAGCGGACGATATTCGCGCCGCGCTCAACCGCTCGTGGTTCTTTGATAAGGATACCATTGGTGTGAGCGCAGACGGCGGGAAAGTTACCCTGACCGGAACGGTGCCCTCGCTTCACGGCCGTCATGCCGCGGAGCGCGCTGCTTGGGGGGCTGCGGGCACGGTGGATGTCGCGAACTTTATCACGGTCGTGTAATCAAATTTGCCTAAAGCCAACGTCATCATTCGCATAGGTTGGTGCACCGACCCTGCTGGCTGGGCACCACCGCACGCGGACTGGGCAATCGGCCCCTGCAATCAAATTACGAATGGAAGTGTAATGCTTACTGCCGAGGGTTTCTGCGTACTGGTGGTTCTCCCGATCGTCGGAGGCGTATTGGCGTCGCTTGCGGTGATCGCATTAACCCATGTCGAACCAAGGTGGATCTGGAAGGCGACACCCTCCGACGCGCCTTGGAAATAACGAGACTAGCGTCGCGCGAAACGACGTGCAGCCTGACAGCGCTAAAGGTGCCTCCAACCTTTCAAAGCCAGCTTGGACCTTTCAGTGCATCAGTCTCGAATATCCGCCCAGGTCTCCGAGCCGGCGTCTAGACTGCTCGACCTGTTCGGTCTGGCGGTCGATCAGACGCTCCACATCGGACCAACGCTGATCCTGGTGAGTGAAGTTTGTCGATAGGCGCTAAGGCGGAACCCCATCTGTTCTCAGTACAACAATTTGAAAACCGACAAGAATATGGTCTTTAAGGGGGTACCGATCGGAGCCGATCGGTACCCCTCCAATTTTAGGTTTAACCCTCTTTTACAGCAATTTAGCAGTATTCTAGCGGCGTCCCGTTCGACGCTTATCAACATCTTGGCTTTTGGGCCATCCGAGCGTCAACGAGCGCCCCATCCGCCCATTCCACTCGCATCTTCAGGTACGCCGAAGACGCCGTTGGTCCGATCTGCCGTCGACGCGTGCCTGCGTGCATATGCGACTGCGCCCTCCACCGCTTCGATCGTTGTGGCATGGCCGGGATCCACAAGCACCGTGTTACCGTCGATGCTCGTAATGGCGGCAAGCGGCACGAAATGGTGAAGACCGTCTGCAAAACCTTCGCGTGTCAGCTCGACGACATAGTCTCTGACCTGATCCACGGTACCCAAATGAAGTCCGTGGGTATCGCCCACCGTCATGCCGTGCGTAATTTCCTGCGGTGTAAACATTTTAACGTCTTTCTTGGAGTTGACCAGTTCGGCCGAATTCATCGCCCACGTGCGGCGAGACACAACGCTATCTTTGTAAGGCAGGAGCGGACGACGCCGCGGCTTGCCGCGGCGTGCGTCCTGCAGCGGCAGTAGGGGCAGGCTTGCCCCGCGCATCGCCGTCGGACTTGGCGTCCGCTGCCGTCTCCAGCAATGTCAAGAATGGCTTGACGATGTCGATTGGCATCGGGAACACGACTGTGCTGTTTTGTTCAGCCCCGATCTCGGTCAGCGTCTGGAGATAGCGAAGCTGCATTGCGGCTGGGATGCTGGAGAGGATGGTGGCCGCGTTCACCAGTGTCTGCGAGGCTTGGAATTCGGCTTCGGCATGGATCACCTTGGCGCGGCGATCGCGCTCAGCCTCGGCTTGCTTCGCAATGGCGCGTACCATGTTGTCGGACAACTCAACGGTGCGGATTTCGACGTTGCTGACCTTGATTCCCCACAGCTCGGTCTGCGCGTCGAGGATGCTTTGCACGTCACTACTCAATTTCTTGCGCTCCGAGAGCATCTCGTCGAGCTCATGCTGCCCTAGAACCGCGCGCAATGTCGTCTGGGCCAGCATGTTCGTTGCGGGCAGATAGTCCTGGACCTGGATGATCGCGTGCTCTGGATTGCTGACGTTGAAATAGAGGACGGCATCGACTTTCATCGATACGTTATCGCGGGAAATGACATCCTGACTGGGTATCTCGATCACCTGGATCCGCAGATCGACCCGCACCATCTGCTGAATGAACGGCATGAGCAGGACGAGACCTGGCCCTCTGACGCGCTCGAAGCGCCCGAGCGTGAACACCACGGCGCGCTCATATTCGCGCAAAATCTTGATGCTCATCGTCGCGAGCACGAGCAACGCGATAATGGCAATCGGCGCTAGATAGTCGATCGGGGCGAACATGCTTCATTCCTCGGAGAGAGCGTTTCGTCGCGAATATGCTCGAGGGGCTAGCGACTGTTATCAGCCGGCTTAGAACGCAGCGCCGCCAGGATGCAGGTTCGGAAAGTACCTACGGCCGACCCGGCCAGGTCATCCGGGTCAGAAGGACCGTCATCAATCGCAGATCAAATGGGCGGATCGAGACGCCGAACCCTGGTCGTTGGACACGGCCCCCGTGCGGCCGAACTAGCCCGGATTATTCGTCGGACGGGCGATTTCGGGTTGGCGAGCGTAGCTTAACCTACTGATTTAGTGTAGAGAAA
>NZ_JASJVC010000132.1:0-3180 GCF_035019905.1 Sphingomonas sp. 10B4
CCGGTGACCGTCCGCCTCTCATAACATCTTCAAGTAAAAGCGCGGTTATGCTCTCGCGACGTTATGCAACAAAGCCCTTTCGATGGCAACATCGGTGCCAGTGCCCATAGCCAGTCCGGCATCGGTAGCAGCATCCGCCTCTCATTATCCGAGCGCGAACATGGCGATCGCCGCCGATGCCATAACCGCAGTTGCCGCCCAGCCGAAAAATAGAAGTTGGCCCGAGGCGGTGAACTTGCCCATTGCCGAATGCTTCGAGACGACAACCATCATCGCTGCAATGATCGGGACCGCGACAACCCCGTTGATGACCGCACTCCAGAACAGCGCCTTGATCGGATCGAGCGGAGACCAGTCGATCGCCACGCCGATAAGCGTGGCGAGACTGATGATCGAATAAAATCCAGTCGCTTCCCACGGCTTGTATTCGAGGCCCACCTTCCAGCCACGAGATTCGCCAACGGCAAACGCTGCCGATCCAGCCAGAACGGGAACAGCAAGCAAGCCGGTGCCGATGATGCCGAGGCTGAACAACAAAAACGCGAACTTGCCTGCGATCGGTTGAAGCGCTTGCGCGGCTTGCGCAGCGGTCGTGATGTCGGTCTTGCCCGAGGCGTGAAGTGTGGCGGCAGTGGCGATCATGATCGCGAGCGCGATCAGGTTGGAGATTGCCATGCCGGCAAAGGTGTCGAAGCCGATGCGGCGGAATTCGCGTCGCGCCTGCCACGGCGCATCGACGAGTGCTTCGGCCTCCGGCTTGTCGCTGATCTCTTCGACCTCCTGCGACGCCTGCCAGAAAAACAGATACGGGCTGATCGTCGTCCCGAAGATCGCGACGATCAGCGTTGCAGCGTCCTTGCCGGGAACGGATGGCCAGACGATCCCAAGCGCGACCTGGCCCCAGTCGAGTTTCACCGAAAACAGCACTGCGACATAGGCGAACAGCACGAGCGTCAGCCACTTCAGGAATTTCGAATAGCGGCAATAGGGGACGAACATCTGGAGCAGCAGCGAGAGCACGGCAAACCCGATGGTGTACAGATGCGCGCTGACGCCCGTTACAAGCTCGGCAGCGGACCCCATTGCAGCGATATCCGCGCCGATGTTGAAGGTGTTGGCGACGAACAGCAGTGCCACGAGGACCCCGACGAGGGGGCCAGGCAGGAGATCGCCCATGTTCTTGGCGAGGCCGTGTCCGGTGACGCAACCGATATGCGCGCTGACGAGCTGAACCGCCGCCATCAATGGATAGGTCAGCACCATCGTCCAAAGGAGGCCGAAACCGAACTGTGCGCCCGCCTGCGAATAGGTTGCGATCCCGCTGGGATCGTCGTCAGCCGCCCCCGTGACGAGGCCCGGTCCGAGTTGATCGACCATCGCGATCGAACGCAGGCGGTTGCGCAACTTCATACAAAACCTTTCGATCGAAAGGGGCAGCGCCACTGCCCATTGCGTTAAGCTGAACGACTAAACTTGATATGGGGTAGCCCCCTATGCCACTAGGTAATTCATGTCGCACACGATCGAAGACAAACAAAACCTCCTGGCGCGCATCCGCCGCATACGCGGTCAGGTGGATGGGATCGAGCGCGCGCTCGAAAGCGAAGCCGGATGCGCCCAGGTGATGCACCTGATCGCGGGTGTACGGGGCGCGGTAGCGGGACTGATGGCCGAGGTCGTCGAGGATCACGTCCGCACCCATCTTGTCGATGATGAGAAATACCCCGGCGCGCTCGATACGGCGGCTACCGAGCAGCTCCTTGCGGTCGTCCGCACCTATCTGAAATGAACCCTGTCATGCCTGCAACCGCTACTGCCCCGCTTCACGACCATATCTTTCTCGGCGAAGGCCATGACAAAAGCGCACGCAAGACGTGGACCGTCATCTGGATCTGCGGCGCGATGATGGTCCTCGAAATGGTCGGCGGACTGTTTTTCGGCTCGATTGCCCTCGTTGCCGACGGTTTGCACATGAGCACGCATGCTGGCGCGCTGCTGCTAGCAGCACTTGCCTATACCTACGCCCGCAAGCACGCGACGAACGACGCATTCACCTTTAGCAGCGGCAAGTTCGGCGATCTCGCCGGGTTCACCAGCGCAATTATCCTCGCCATGATTGCGCTGCTCATCGGCTATGAGTCGATCAGCCGGATATTCCAGCCAGTCGTGATCCATTTTGGGGAGGCGATCCCAATCGCTGTCCTCGGCCTTGGCGTCAACGTGGTCAGCGCGCTGCTGCTGAGCAGTGGCGGTGATCATCATCACGATCACGCGCACGGACGTGCCCATAATGACGACGGCCATGACGAGTCTCACGATATTGTAACAAGTCAGGGGCCGATTTCGCTGGAAGTCTTCGAGGACGGCGTGCCGCCCCGTTTCCGTTTGCACGGCGCAAATGGCGCGCAAATTTCCGTCGAAATAGAGCGCCCCGGTGGCACCCGCCAGACGTTCGTCTTCGCAGATCGGGGCGATTATATTGAATCGGTCGATGAAATTCCCGAGCCGCACCAGTTCGCCGCCCATGTACGGATCGGCGACGAACACCACACGGTCCAGTTCGAAGAACATGAGCATGCACACGGATCGGCGCACCGCGACAATAACATGCGCGCGGCCGTCATCCACGTCTTTGCAGACGCCGCCGTTTCGGTTCTCGTCATCGTCGGGTTGTTGCTCGCGCGCGCCTTCGGCTGGTTGTGGATGGACCCATTGGCCGGTATCGTCGGTGCGTGCGTGATTGCGAGTTGGTCATATGGCCTTGTCCGCGACACCGGGGCCATCCTTCTCGATATGAACCCCGATAAAAAGATGGCAGGCAATATCTGCAGCGCGATAGAGATCGATGGCGATCAAGTCGCCGATCTGCACCTGTGGCGTCTGGGACCCGGGCATCTCGGCGCAATCCTCGCGGTCGTGACCGACAAGGCGCGAAATGCCGACTATTACCGGGTGCTGCTGGCGCGGTTCAAAACCCTGTCGCACATCACGGTGGAAGTGGTGCCAATCAGAAATTGAACGACCCGTAGGGGGGGCGTCCACTCCTTCACATCAATCAGCTCGCACAACGCTGACAGCCCCTTCAGCGCAAATTCGGGGCGGTCTAACCCGGATTATTCGTCGGACGGGCGATTTCGGGTTGGCGAGCGTAGCTTAACCTACTGATTTAGTGTAGAGAAA
>NZ_JASJVC010000133.1:0-3132 GCF_035019905.1 Sphingomonas sp. 10B4
CAAGATCAAGCAAGCGGCCTGATCGCTCGCGCACGCGAGACAAAATTACGCCCGATGGTCGTCGCCGAATGGATACGGTGCGACGGATGTGACGATAAACCTTTTTTCGCGGTTGGTGTGGGAGCAGATAAGCGGCAACGGCGGCTGCAGTCTGCTTTTGGCAAGGAGAGATGCAATGCGGCTTTTGGGCAGCCGCATCCCATCGGTGCTTTGGCTACTGGTAAGGCCGCCGGTGATCATCTGCAGCACCACCTTGGGGTCTCGTCGCGCGTTCCGCCGGCTCGCCGCGCGACAAATGGCGGCGCCTGCATCGGGCGCGCAATCGGCTGCTTCACCGGGAGGCACGGTAGCTCTGCACCTGCCAGGACTGTCACCCGCTGCCGGCGTTTCGAGCACGACGACGCCTGCTAGTACCGCCGTGCCTCCGAACGTTGCTACGAGTTCACCCACTCCTACTGGAGTGGTCGGAAGATCAACCCCAATTCCAAAACCCCAGGATCCCTGACGGGGAGAGCGACGGTGCCGGCCCAGACGCCTCGGCCTTGCGGGGTGAGGTCGTCGCGGTGAAGAGTGCACCAGACGAAGCTGATCACGTGGTCCACGGTGATCGGCTCCTGATATTGGGAGTATCGGCCGCCCCACGAACTGTTCTTCGCAATGTTCGTGAACCGGAAGTGGCGAAAGTCGCCAGGAATCTGAACGCCGGCGAGTCTCTCGCGAAGTTCATCGATCTCCAGTGTGGATAGGCGTCCAAGCGGGACTTCATCCCTTATCGGGATAAACAATTGAATTTACAAAAGAATATTACTTTTCAGGGGGGCGATCGGCGCCGGTCGGGACCCCACTTTAATCTCAAATCTAGTCGCTTTTACAAGTCCCTAGCCAGATTATGGCGTGGTCCCGCTTCGACGTCAATCCACATGTTCAAGCCGGTGCACGTGAAGACGCTGGCCGCGCAGGAACAGCGGATGCTGCTGACCAGCCGCAAGCTGGTGCAGCGTAAGCTGATCGACATCGAGTCCGACATGCGCGGCACGTTGCGCAACTTCGGCCTCAAGGTCGGTGTCGTCAGCACGATCGATTACGAGACACGGATTCGTCATCTAGTCGAGGGCTTTCCGAGACTGGCAGCGATCGTCGAGCCGTTGCTGACGGTGCGGCGGGTGATGCGCCAGCAACTGGCCACCCTCCACAAGATGCTGCTCGACACGGTCCGGCATGATCCGGTCTGCAAACGGTTGATGACCGCGCCCGGCGTCGGCCCGGTGGTGGCTCTCACCTACCGTGCCTCGATCGACCAACCTCAGCGCTTCGTTCATTCCAGAGCGGTTGGCGCGGTGCGGCATTGTCAGATCTACGGGGAAGGCACATTCCTATCTGGTTCGTCCAGCGATTTAGGTAGCTACAAGCACGCTTTGTCCTCTTTTAAATCGAGCTGCGTTCTCGCTCTCGGCACCGCTTTTCGGGCGCTATCGGGACTCAACTAACCAAATCCTGGTTAGTTTGACTGCACCGGCCAGCGGTATGCCCGATTGGGATGGTAAAGCGAAAAATATGGCGGTCGCTGCTGTTTCAAAGCGGCGCGGTTGGGAGCGCGGAAACGCTGTTCACCGACCGATGCCGCAACTACTCCTCAGCTATACTCAGCACCTTTCATGATGCGCGCACCACTGTAAAGCGTGTCATCGCCATAGCAGCCATGGCAAGCAGCAAAATTGCACTAGCCTCAAATACAATATTTTCAGGCGCCATGTCTTTGCTTTGAAGCACGATAAGCCGGGCCAGCGCAGTGATCGCGATAAATATCGGATAGATGAAAGTGGCACCCTTTCCGGTATAAAACACACTGACCATCCCAATCACTTCGGTGTAAAGAAACATCAAAAGTATATCAGCGAGATTGATAGAACGAGTTTCATAAATCTGGTAGATTTCGGCTGCTGCGCCTGCGATGGTCATTAGCGCGACGAGCAAGAGTAAAATCCGTTCGACAAGATGAAAGCCGATGGACGCAACGGTGTGCTCGGTTTCGCCCAGCGCCGGCTTGAAGGACTGATCGGCGACTATATCGTCTTCCGACGTGCCTGCCTTATTTTCATCGAGGGAATTCATACTAATCCCTGTGCACCTCTCAATATGAGCAATGTTGGGTCAGCGGGCTGCTGGTGCAGAGGTCCAGGCTGTAAGTGGCGCCGGGCAATCCGGCGCCACAAAACGCGTCACGGCATCAGCACTGTGTCCACCACGTGTACCACACCGTTCGATTGCATCACGTCTGCCATCGTTACGATCGATTTGCCACCCTTGGCGTCCGTCAGCACGATCTTTCCATTCGTTACGCGCGCGGTCAGCGCCTCGCCTTGCACGGTGGTGAGCGTCGCCTTGCCGCCCCCGGCCTTGATGGCAGTCAGAGCCGCCTTCGCCGTGATTTTTCCTGGCACCACGTGATAGGTCAGAACACTCGCAAGCTGAGCCTTGTTCTCTGGCTTCAAAAGCGTTGCGACTGTCCCATCGGGTAACTTCGAAAAGGCTGCGTTTGTTGGTGCGAACACCGTGAACGGGCCTGGACCAGACAGGGTTTCCACCAAATCTGCGGCCTTCACAGCGGCCACAAGCGTACTAAGGTTGCTTGCAGTGGAAGCATTCTGGACGATCGTTTTGTTTGCATACATAACGGCGCCGCCAACCTTCTGTTTAGCCGCAATGGCAATAACCGGCACCGCTACCGATAGTGCAAGGCAAGCGCCCAATGTGCGCGCAATTCGTGATGTCATATTCGCTCTCCTAGCATCATCCACTCCCGTTTGCCCGGCACCGACAAGCGTTCGGCAACCTGAAACGACAGACCTGAAGCGTAGTCACTGCCCCTTTACAGGTCGCAAGGTGACGCACCACCAGCCCAATTTGAAGTTTAGCTATTCGACGTTGGCGAAGGAATACGGACTAAAGGACGGGGTCGGCCTAGCAAGGCTGAGACTGCGGACCCCGATCCGACTGGCGGTCTGACATACGGGCCATGCAACCACGCGCGAAACCCAACTGACTTTGGCCGAAACAAGAGGTGGCTCGGCAAATTTGGACAGGCTGTTAAGTGGAGTTTCTGCCTGAAGGTGGCCAGCATGGCTGCCGAAC
>NZ_JASJVC010000134.1:0-3130 GCF_035019905.1 Sphingomonas sp. 10B4
CGGTGACCGTCCGCCTCTCATAACATCTTCAAGTAAAAGCGCGGTTATGCTCTCGCGACGTTATGCAACAAAGCCCATATCAATTGGCAATCTTTGTGATAAATTTTGCCAATTCATTCGCCAATAGTTTCAAAACACAGACGGCGGATGATAAATAGGACCCCATGAAAGCAACTGTTCTTACCTTTGCGATAGTTTCAATAGGACTTACAATCGCAATTGTCTTAAATGAGACAATTTATATAATTGAAAATACTCCATTTTTTGGAGTTCATGCGGGCTACAGCCTTGCCGCGTCAGTCGGATTTTCTGGCTGCGCGGTCGCGGTCGTACCGTTACTGCTCGATCGCCCGCGTCGCGCGGCACCCGTCGCTGGCGTTGTCGTGCTGTTCGGCGCCTTCATATTGCGGGATTGGGCGACCGTTTCGGAGATGTTCGTCAGTCCAGGCCAGTTCTCTCATTGGCTTGCCGCGGCCATGCCGGGCCGCCTGCTCCCGAGCGCGGCGCTCCTGCAGATCGTGGTCGGTATTGCCTGTCTCGAACTCGGCCTCGACCGGCTTCACGGATCGCGCGACCTCCGCATCGCGCTGATGCTGTTCGTTCCGATCGCGCTCACCGCCGAAGCGCTCGTCATGCTCGTCGCCGGACTGGACTCGTCGAACCTGACGCTCCTCACGATGGCAGCCTCGCTGGTTTTCTTGGCAGGCGCGATGGGTGCGTATGGGCTCCGGCACGATGCGGCGTTGGCCGCTGCACCGAGGCTGTGGCTGCCCGTGGTGTTGGCGGTAGCGATCGCCAGCACCGATCTGCTCGCGACGCACAGCAGCGCGGCGCGATGGGGGTATGTCCTGGTCGTCGCGTGCGGCTTGCTGCTCCCGCAACGCGTCTTCGTGCGCGTGCTGACCACCGTATCGGTCGGTCTTGCACTGTTCGGCTTGGTGGCATCGCAACGGAGCGAGAGTGCGAGCGTCGCCAGCCTCCTCGACGCCGCCCTGGCGATCGGCGCGATCGTATTGGCAGGAGTGCTGGTCGATCGGCAGTGGCAGGCGCGACAAGCCCATCGCGAAATGACCGAGCGTTTCGCCGCGATACAGCAGATGACGGCGACGACGTGCTTCGAACTCGATCTGGCAAGCATGGCCTTCGTTCCCAGTCCCGCGTTCGATTCGCTCCACGGCCGGACCGCGCCCGTGCGCAACGATTGGCGATCGTTCGTCGCAGCGTACATTCCCGTCGAGCAACAGGCCGCGATGGCGGCCAGCCTTGCCGCGGCGCATCACGGCCGGGCCACCGACGCTGTCGCATACAGCTTCCAGCGACCCGACGGCGAAACGGGAGATGCGCTGCTGCGCTGGGTGCCGACGCGCGACACGCACGGGGTGATCGTCAGCCTGACCGGCATCGTCCACGATGTGACCCTTCAGCGAAAATGCGAACGCGGCAGTGCCGAGTTACGCGCCAAACTGGACGACGCTCTGAAGCTCGAAACGCTGGGCCTGTTGGCCGGCGGCGTGGCGCACGACCTCAGCAACACGCTCGTCCCGCTGGGGATCCTCGCACCGCTCGTGCTGGAGACGATCACCGACCCAACCGATCGGCATAGCATGGACCTGATCATCGAATCGGCGACGCGCGCACGCGAACTGGCGCGCGCCATGCTGGCCTCTACGCGCGAGGAACCCACCGCGCTCGAGCGGGTCCGGCTCGACGAACTGGTCCGCGATTTGCTGGCGTTGCTGCGCGCGCGCTTTCCTGCCGGGATCACGATCGTCGACGCGCTCGCACCCGTGCCCGCGATCGAAGGAAACGTGTGCCAGCTTTATCAAATCGTCCTCAACCTGACGGTCAACGCAGCACAGGCGATCGGCCCGCGCGGCGGCACGATCACGATTGGCACTGCGGCTGAGCCAAGCGGGGATGCGCGCGCGCGGTCGGTCCGGCTGTTCGTCTGCGACGATGGGGCGGGGATCCGGCCGGAGATCATCGATCACATCTTCGAGCCGTTCGCCAGCTCCAAGGATGGCAATGAGGCAAGCGGGATCGGTCTGGCGATCGTCCGCCGTATCGTCCAGACCCATTCCGGGGTGATCTCCGTCCAGAACAACCTGGGCCAGGGCGCGCGGTTCGATCTGCTGTTCCCCATCGCTCCGCCAGTTTCTGGCCCCTCTTCCCCCAACCTGTCGCACCCCACTCCCGCAAGCGAGGCTCCATGGCGAAGCGCATCTACATAGTCGACGACGACGAACCGGTCCGTTGCTCGCTGCTGACATTGCTTACCCTGCGCAGGGATTTCGATGCCGAATGCTTCGCCTCGGGCGACGCCTTTCTCGACGCGACGCCCAGGCTCGATCCCGGGATCGTCCTGCTCGACTTGCGCATGCCCGGACTGACCGGGCTCGAGGTACTCGCTACCTTGCCCCGCGAAGCGCTGCCCTTTCTGTGCGTGATCGTCACCGGGCACGGCAACATCGCCGTCGCCGTCGAGGCGATGAAACGCGGCGCGATCGACTTTCTCGAAAAGCCGTATGACCACATGACGCTGCTCGAAACGGTCGAACGCGCGTTCGATCGGCTGACGCGCGCTGGCGAGGATGCCGCTCGCATCGCCGCGGCGCAGAAACAAATCGCCCGGCTGGCGCCGCGCGAAGTCGATGTGCTGTGTGGGTTGATCGCCGGCAAGGTCAACAAGGTGATCGCACATGACCTCGCCATCAGCCCGCGCACGGTCGAAGTGTATCGCGCGCACATGATGACCAAGCTTCACGTCCAATCGCTGCCGGACGCTCTGCGCATCGCGTTCGCCGCCGGGCTCGTCCATTGAGCACGATCGACGACGACGCAGACTTGGCCGAGATCGTCCACGATCTCAGCCAGCCATTGACCGCACTGACCAACTACCTCGCCGCGATGCAGGTTGCGATCGACCATGGCGATGCGTGCAAAACGATCGCAAATCTGCTCGGATCTGCCGTGGGCGAGACGGCGCGAGCGCGCGCCGTGGTCGACCGCCTGCACGATGCCCTCGCCCGCTGAGGCGAGGCGAGCCTTCGGTACTATACTCCGTCTGCTTGACGACCCGCGAAATCGTCGCTCGCTCAAGCCATGATTCTGTAATCTGCAGGATCGATGA
>NZ_JASJVC010000135.1:0-3009 GCF_035019905.1 Sphingomonas sp. 10B4
CCGGTGACCGTCCGCCTCTCATAACATCTTCAAGTAAAAGCGCGGTTATGCTCTCGCGACGTTATGCAACAAAGCCGCGCTACGTGCAAACTCTCGTGATGTGCGGATGCGTCACCTCAGCGTCCGAAAGCGCCACCATTCTTTGCCGCAAACAGACGGCCTGACCGGACGGCAGCTTTCGGAAAGACGTCAGCTTCTCGAGCGCGAGGCCTTATTTAGCGAACGTAGCGGCGTAGAACGCAATCTGTCGCGACTGCGCGTCAAGCGCGATCGGCAGCATTACGATCGCTAGCTGCGGCGGATCGTCAGCAAGTTTATAGCGCTCGGCCGCAGCGCCAGATTCCCCCGCTACGGTCGTCGTCCCTGTACTGCGGTGGTCCGATGCGGTGTGCAGCTTGGTCGGTCACAAGCAGCAGTTCGACCTCAGCCACCTATTGCGCCCAATCGTCGGCGCTGGCGTTGCGGTCGTGCGATCCCAATGAAAAAGACAATCGCGGTCAAGCCGCCATTCCGGGGCGCCTCCTCCTCCCCAACTCCGACACTTATTAATCTTCCAAGCGGCTGAAGATAGCGCGTTACTAACGGACTGTTTTTTTGGCAATGACTGGGCGGCTTCAACCTATCGACCGTATCCAACGGCCTGACTTTGTAGAAGGGTTTCGTCCAATATCAGATCGACGCTGAGATTGAGCATCGTCCGCAGTGACGCCGCGGACGTCTAGATCACCGGCAAGCATCTGGGCCGCGCCAAAGGCACGATCGCGATCGCAGCGGTGGTGAGCGATTTCGCGCGAACATGAGCGCAATCGCGACGCAGGGGGATCGGGGTCCTGGTTGGCGACCGTCCTCTGCCGCACCCCCGGCGCCGAGGCGATCGGTGAGTTCTATTAAACCTGGCATTCGTCGAAGTGGCTAGACATGAGCCTGGACTATCAACTTGTCGGCAATCCCGGCTACAACCGGGATCGCGGCCCTGCAAACTTCTTTGCGATCCGCCTGCACCTGCACGCCTAGCCGATAGACGTCAGCGCTCGCGAACAAGGACCGCAGATGGATATCGGACGGCGCGCGCGATCGATCGCGATGGTCAAACAGCTTGGGCCCGGACTCGTGACCGGCGCCGCCGACGACGATCCGAGCGGTATCGCGACCTATTCCCAAGCCGGCGCGCATTTCGGGTTCGGCCTGCTGTGGACCCTGGTGCTCACCTATCCACTGATGTGCGCCGTTCAGCTCGTCAGCGCCCATATCGGTCGCGTGAACGGGCATGGGCCTCGCCAAGAACATGGGCGACATCCTACCGCGCGGCGAAGTAGAGTGGTATTTTCAGAAGGAGAGCGTCGAGCATGAAGTGCGACAGCTGATAGGCGTTACCGGTCTCACCAACCGCGTTACCATCAAGCCACGCGTCGATGTGATGGGGGTGGCCGACGATATTCGCGCCGCGCTGCACCGCTCGTGGTTCTTCGACACCGACACGATCGCGGTTACCGCCGACGGCGGGAAAGTTACGCTGAAGGTACGGTCCGTTCGCTGCACGAACGCCGCGCCGCCGAACGCGCGACTTGGGGTGCGACCGGTACTGTCGATGTTGCCAATCTTATCACGATCGTCTGATCGTGCCGCGTCACAGCGTCCGCAGCGCCGCGCTCAAGTTGCTGTGCGCCGTCCTCCTCTCGGGTGCGGCCTCGGGCCTGCACGCGCAAATCCCGCCGCCGGGGAACAATCCGGCCGATGGCGCGATCGAGGCGCTTCGCCCGGGGGGCTATCTCTGGGCGCCGCAGCTTGCTCCCGCCGGCCCGGTCACAATGATCGTCAGTCTCACGACGCAGCGGGCTCATGCGTATCGAAACGGCGTTCAGATCGGCGTATCGACCGTATCGACCGGGAAGCGCGGTCATGCCACGCCTACTGGGATCTTCACCGTCTTGCAAAAGGCGGTGACGCATGCGTCCAATCTTTACGCCAACGCGCCGATGCCGTTCATGGAACGTCTGACCTGGGGCGGGATTGCGCTGCATGGAGGGAATTTGCCCGGCTATCCGGCGTCACATGGCTGCATCCGACTGCCGCTCGCCTTCGCCAAATTGCTGTACGGCATTTCGGCGCTCGGCATGACCGTGGTGATTACCGACCATGCGGAGGTGCCCATTGCAGTTCCATCACCCGGCCTGCTCAAGGCACAACAAGGCGCAGTCGCGCCGGATGCCGACTACGCCTGGCACCCTGAACGCGCACCGAGCGGGCCGCTGTCTATAGTCATTAGCGGGCAGGACGATCGCGTCATTGTCCTGAGGGGCGGCGTCGAGATCGGATCGGGCGTGATCCAACTTGATACGCCCGTTCTGCGCACGGTTGCCTTCTCGCTGAGCAGCGTCGATGCGGCGGGCGAGCATTGGATGCGCTTGCCGCTGCCCGGCGAACCGGTTCAAGCGGGAAGCGAGCTGACCATCGCCGAGCGATCGCAGGGGCATTTGCCCAACGGGCTGCGCGTGGCGATCGCCGGGGTACTCACGCCCGGGACGACGCTGCTCGTGACCCGCACGTCACTCAAGAGCAGCGGTGTAGGTCGGAAGCTCAGGCTTATTACCGCGGCTGACAGCAGGCCGCCGACACAGGACGGTTATCACCCGCGCCGCGCGACCGAAGCGCTCAGAACGCCGCGTTGATCACGCGCCAACGAATGGCTGCCAAAGATCTCCCGGCGGTATGGGTGTCGGGGTTCTACGTTGTTTCCACCTGTTCGTGAGTAGTTTCCGAGGCTGACGCACAATGCGCTGAACGGCGATCAGGCGGTTACCCCACCCTTCGACGATCAGAGGTACTCCCATGCACGACCGGACCCACGCCGCCGCCGCCATCCTCCATGCGTCATCGACCGAGAGCGATACCGATACGGCATCGTCGGGCGAGACATCGCCCAAATGGGCGAAGTATAGCCTGACTCATTGAGGAGCCGGAAAAGAGGTTGCGTTGTGGTCCGGAAGCGATTCATGTTCCAACATGATC
>NZ_JASJVC010000136.1:0-2965 GCF_035019905.1 Sphingomonas sp. 10B4
AAAACTTGTTCGTCGTCTTGCTCATGGTAGCTCCTTCTCACAAGTAGAAGCCTCCGAGAAACCCGGGACGGTTCACAACTCAATTTTCGGTCGGGCTCTTACGGCCGTCGTTCCGCGAGTAACCCAACGAGTATGAGTGTCCTGCCTATTGTCGTGTAGAGTAGGCTCGGGCATGTTTTGGGCCATGCTCGATCCCTTCGACCCCGAAAGCTTCATCGTCACCGCGGATATCCACATTGTCGGGATCCAGCCTCGGATCGAGCGCACCCTTGAGCTGCCCGCCAAACTCAACTTCGCGCAATTCCACGAGGTTTTGCAGGCAGCATTCGGCTGGACCGATAGCCACTTGCACCGCTTCGATGTCTGCGGACTGACGATCGGCGCACCCGAGTTCGACGATGGCGACGCATATGGGGCCCGCACCTTTGAGGCCAGCGAGGTGCGAATGCAGGACCTCTCCTTCCCCTACGGCGAGGATGCCAGTCTCCATGTTCTGTACGTGTATGATTATGGCGACGATTGGCATCACCAGATCGTGTTACGTCGTCGGCTGCGCGAGCCGAACGTCAGCTATCCTCGATGTGCCGGAGGTGTGCGGGCGGGTCCGCCCGAGGATGTAGGTGGGTACTCTGGCTATGCCGACTTTCTGGAAGCATGGCTGGATACTGGTCACGAGGAGCATAAGGCGGTGCGCCGGTGGGCAGGGCGTAAGTTCGAGCCGGAGCGCTTCGATCTCGAAGGGACCAACAAGGCGATCATAAAAGCTATGCGAGCTGCGAAAGGCAGCTACCGATTTAGGCATATCCGTTCGCATTGAATGCCTGTTTACACGTGTCAAAACCGGTCGAGATTTTGAAAAGTCGCATTGGAGCAGTTTGTTGCGCAGGATTATAGCTTTGGCGTCAGCAGCGGCTGTCTATTAACCGATCTTCCGCATATTAAAGTCTGACTTGAACGGAAAACCACCGACCTCGATGCCCGACCAGTGTGAACGGAAAATTTGATGGAAGCAGATGAAGCCAGAGATCTTATTGACGAGGCGGTGGAGCGAGCGGAATCAGAACGAGAGACACAGGAAAGCGCGGAGCGCTCGGCGGAGCGCCAGCTCCGGGAAAGGGTATCGATCCTCATCGGCATCCTCGCTGTATGTCTGGCCATCGTGCACATGGCCGCTGCGGGTGCGGCACGGACCAGCCTCTTGAACGGCATCGAGGCGTCCGATACCTTTGCTTACATGCAAGCAAAGATTGTCCGAGAGACGGTCTATAAAACCGCAGCGGCGGGCACAATTAGTCAGCCAGACCGGGTCAGCTTCACGCACGAGGCACACCGTCTAAGAGCGCCGGACTCAGCGCGACACGGGATTGGTCAACTTCAAATAGAAGGTGATCGACTGCGCCGAGCAGGCGAGGTCGCAAGGTCGGCGGGCGAGGGTTACGAATTGGGAGAGACAGCGCTCCAGATGGCTATCGTTTTGCTATCGATCGCGCTTGTTGCGAAGTCCAAGCCGATCCTGTTCGGGGCGTGTGGGCTGGCCATAGCTGGCATCGTCATCGCGCTCCTTACAAAGTTCGGCGTCGCAATACCCGGGCTCGGCTGAACTATGAGCGCCAAGCTAAAGGCGATCCATACGCACGCGCTGGATTTCTGGTTGGCGCGGAGTTCCGTTGTCGTGGTCTGTGCCTTGCAGCTCCTGATCATCAATAAGCTCACCCTTGGTCCACAGTGGTTCGGCCCCGCGCTCGAGTTTTCGCTGCTTGCCCCCTTGTCGATGGCGACCGCATGGACGCAGGGCCAAGCGCGCGAAGCGACAGCGGATCACCATTGGCACCGCGTCGCTCGATGGCGGCGAGGCATCAGGAAATTGGCGGTGACGCTCACTGCCCTTGTATCGATAATGAACCTCGCCGCGCTCGTGATGCTAGTGAAGGCGCTACTGGGCGGCCACTCCGGAACGAGCGGCCAGACCCTCCTTCTCGATGCAATCAATATCTGGACCACGAACGTCATCGCCTTCGCGTTATGGTTCTGGAGTATCGACCGGGGAGGGCCGGCTGCACGCGGGCTGACGGAAAGCGAGGTAGACGACTTCCTTTTTCCCCAGATGACCCTCGACCAGTGCAAAGGGTGGTCGCCGGGGTTCGCCGACTATCTGTATGTGTCGTTCACCAATGCCACTGCGTTTTCTCCAACCGATACGATGCCGATGACAGGACGAACCAAGCTCTTGATGATGGCGGAATCGGTCATATCACTTTTGACAATTGCTTTGGTTGCAGCCAGAGCCGTGAACATTCTTGCCTAAGAGCCCGATCCGAAACTAAGTTGAGTGGTATCAGCGGGTTAGCTTGACGCCAGCCCAAGTCATTGATTCAGGGGTTTTTGCGAAAACTTCCGGAGATCAACGATGTGGACCGATACCACCCGGGCGCAATATGCCCGTGCCGACGTGGCTTTGCCAAGCGATTTGACCGATGGCGAATGGGCGCTGCTGGAGCCGTTCTTCCCGCCGCCTTCGCATGTCGGCAGACCGCGCAAGTGGCCGCTCAGGCGGATTGTCGAGGCGATCTTGTATCTGTTGCGCGGGGGCCTGCCGTGGCGGATGCTGCCGCCGTGCTTCCCGCCAGTCTCGACGGTGCGACGCTGGTTCTATCTTTGGCGGGACAACAGGCTTTGGTTGTCGCTGAATCATACTCTGCTGCTGATCGGGCGCGAGGCGGTTGGTCGCGAAGCCTCGCCCAGCGCCGGGGTGATCGACAGTCAGAGCGTGAAAACCACAGAAAGTGGCGGGCCTCGGGGCTATGATGCAGGCAAGAAGATCAAGGGCCGCAAGCGCCACATCCTGACCGACACCGATGGCAATCTGGTCCACGCCGTGATCCACAGCGCTGTAAATAGGCGTCGAACCGGGACCCCCGATCGGCGTCCAAAAGGGACCCCCTTATGGCGCTGCGGGCGTCGATGC
>NZ_JASJVC010000137.1:0-2922 GCF_035019905.1 Sphingomonas sp. 10B4
GCAAAATCTTCCGGCTTGGCACGACTGCACGCCATGCTGCTCGCGCTACCCCGCATGCGCAAACCGACCATGGGGGTGAGCAGATACCTTCAAACTCCTGCCTCGTCGGTGGGTCGTCGAGCGGACATTCGCCTGGCTTGGTCGATGCCGGAGGTTGGCAAAGGACTGGGAAACATCCATCGCCTCCTCAACCGCGTGGGCACAGATCGCCTCGATCCGCATGATCGTCCGCAGAACCGCAAAGTACTGCTACGCTTGAAAAACTTTTGAATCGGGCTCTAAGAGTCCAAAATGCGTGCGGCCCGAGGTTGCGTGATAAGCCGCGCGCACGGAAAGTTTCCTTGACGCAACTCTGCTAACATTGACAAGCCGACACTGATGGCTTGTGAAGCGTCATGAAAAGTGCAAGTATCGGAGACAAGAGAGATGGCATCAAAGCCGACAGTCGGTCCGTATCATTCGGAATCCCTGGCGCGTGGACTTTCGGTGATCTGCGCGTTCGGTCGGGATTCTCCAAGTATGCGTGCGGTGGAAGTTGCAAACAAAACCGGGATGAGCCGCGCGGCAGCGCGTCGCTTCTTGCTCACACTACAAGATCTGGGGTATGTTGGGTCGGAGGGGGATGTATTTTACTTGCGGCCTCGGTCGCTTGATCTCGGATTCAGTTATCTCAGTTCGATCGGCGTGGAGAATATTGTCCAGCCGGTTCTGAACAGGATCTCGGAACAGACAGAAGCTTCGTCGAGCTTTGCAGTGTTAGACAAGTATGAAGTAGTTTTTATCGCGAGGGCAGCGATGAGGGGAACCTTTCAGCTAGCGATGAGTGTCGGCGGACGCGTGGCCGCACACGCCACCTCGCTCGGTCAAGTGTTGCTAGCGGGGATGTCGCCGGTAGAACTCGATCGCTATCTGAAGGAAAGCGTACGTAAGGCATTTACAAAATGGACAGTCACTGAGGAGCCGGCTCTCCGACGTAAGCTGGATCGCGTCCGATCGGAGGGCTATGCCCTGAGTCACTCGGAGCAATCCGAAGGCATCGTCGCCGTCTCGGTGCCCGTTCGCAATACTCGCAACGAGGTGGTCGCAGCGGTAAATGTCAATATGTATCCGGCGAGCGCAGACAAGATCAAAATAGCAAAAAGCCACGTTCCAATTTTGCAAATGGAAGTGCACGAACTCGAACTGGCGATGCGCGCTCACAATGTGAATGGCACGCTAGGCCGGACTTGAGTTGGGCGCTCGTGTAAGCGGGGCAAATTCCCGGGTGTGTTAGGCGTGCGCCATCCTGACGAGGGTTGGCAGGCTGGGTACGGACGGCGCACCCGGCACGGCTAAGCGGTCGCCGAGGAATTGATAGAATGAGACGCCGAGCTTTGCGCAGGTCTTGGCCAGTCCCAAAGTGGCCTGGCGCGCGGCTTTGCCAACGTCGCTGACTGTTCCGCCGGAGATCTTTCGTTTGGTGACCCATGCCCGGATGGCGTTTTCCGACCCGTTGGTATGGGTTGGGATTTCGGGACGTTCCAGGACCTTGAGCAGCTCGGCTTTGCGGCCATGCAATCGTAGAAGGAGTTGATCGAGGGGTTCGTAGCCGGTCCTGGCAGTGAAGATCCGGTCGAAGCACAGGCCGAGAGCCTTGGCTCGTTTGGGGTTGGGGTTGTCTCTGTAGACTTTGAGGTCTCGATAGAAGTTCCAGATCAGCGTTCGCCGCCGCTCCTGGGCGTTGATGTCGGCTGGCCGGGTGGGGGAGAGCTTGTGGACGAGGCGTTCCGCGTGCACCCAGCACAATGCGTGGTTGTCATCCAGACGGAACTGGCCGGTCCCATCGGAGACGATCACGGTGTCGCCGAGGAACCCGTGCGCCTTGATCGCGCCCCACAATGCCCCCTCGGTGGCGGTGACCCTGGTGGACCTGAACTGATCCATCTCGAGAACTGTCAGATGCGCCAGCCAGGCGGCTTCGTCGGCGAAGGCCTTGTCGGGGTGGGTATCGAGGCTCTCGATCAAGATCCCGGTCATGCCCTGAGCGCGCATGTAATCGAGCGCATGGGCGTTGATCGCGTAATCGCTCGCGCCGGCGCGGAGCAATTCCAGGAAGTTCACGCGCGACTTCGAGGGGCTGGCGCGGAACACCGCGAACGCGTCATTGCCAATATGAGTGACGTAGCCGTGCTTGCCGTCGTGGCGATGGCCGGTGTCATCGACCGTGACCCACGGCGACGTCTCCAGCCCGGCCTCGAGCACAGCCTCGTCCTCGGCGATCAGATCCCCCAGACCCTTGCTCATCAGGCGCACCACTTGCCGCTTGGAGATCGACAGGCCCATGCCGTTCAGGAGCGCCGTCAGCCGCTCGCTGCTTATCTGTCCCTGAGCGTGGCCCGCCACGATGAAGCGTCGCACCTGTGGCCCATAGCCACCCTTGATCCCCGTCGGCAGCGGAGCGACGATCCGCTCGCCATTTGGACCCACCCAGACTTCACGGCGGTAGCGTAACGTCTCCACTTCGATCTTCAGGTCCTGGACCAGGACATCCTCATAGCCCTGAAAGATCGATCCTTCGGGCCTGGCCGCGTTTACAAGCACATCCCGCGTCACGTTCAGCTTGTCGTTCTTCGGCCCTCGCCGCCGCGCCGAACGCTGCTTGTCGTCCATGCCGCCGCCGCCATCTCCCGCCGGTCCCGAAGTTGCCTTCTCCATGCCCGATGGCTTCCTGGAGGGAAACTTCGGACGCGGCGGCATCCCCTTCAGCCGCGCGATCTCATCGCGTAGCTCGCGGATCTCAATCTGCAGAAGTGACCTTGCCCCTGCCTAACGTCTCCCTTGGCTGATAGGAACCGATCAGCGAAGGGGTGAACCGTCCCGGGTTTCTCGGAGGCTTCTACTTGTGAGAAGGAGCTACCATGAGCAAGACGACGAACAAGTTTT
>NZ_JASJVC010000138.1:0-2887 GCF_035019905.1 Sphingomonas sp. 10B4
CAGGTTTGGGCATCACGCCCATCTATCCCACTCGATTCCCTACGGGAATCCCCAACGTCAGTTTTGCAACAAAGCCGGTCCATCCTGTCCGCGGCATCGGCCGTAATCCGGTCTACCCCTCGTATCTCGCACTTGGCACCTTCATTGAACGCGTCGAGAAGGGCTTGGCATCGCTCAAGTGTGCGTGACGGATCCTCGAGTAGCAGCGCTTGCAACGACTGCGTGATCTGCCGCTCCCATAGCTGCGGGAACAGGCCGCGATGGTGCCGGAGGAAGTGAGACTCGCGATCCAAGCCGAACAGGGCTTCTAGCGCTTCGCGACCCGCATCCCAGCATGGCGGCACCCAGGCGCGATCTAGAGCACGCGATGGGTCCGCGCGCGCAGCATACCACTGGAGGGCGGTGGTGTCGAAAACCAAGGGCGGTGCAGCTCGAATTATGTAAACTTCTGACGTCGCGCACTGTCGTGCAACAAGGTGCCTTTTGGCAACCCTCCCGTAAGGGTAGAGATCTTGGCGGGGCTGGCCCCCGTCGGTTTGTCAGATCGAGAAATGGTCTGTCGAACGCGCACACATGAGTACGAGCGCCTCTCGCGCGCCGGCAATCTGGTCGAAATAGTCGAGGATGGTGCCGCTCTGCCTTAGCACCTCGCCGTCGGCGAGTACGAGCGTCGGCACGCGCGGCAGCGGATTGAATTCAGCGACCGCCCCCGCGCGCGATGTGGCTACGGCGGTAGCCGTAGGCAAAGTAGATCAGGAGACCGATGGCACCCCACAGTGGCAGCACCATCCGGTTGGCCCACGGCAGGCTGCAGTAAAGGAATATACAGCCCGCCACCGCCAGCGGCGCGACGATCCACACCGCTGGGGTCCTGAAGGGTCTGTGCCGGTGCGGGTCGCGGATGCGCAGGATGAGGACCGAGACCGCGACCATGAGGAAGGCGAAGAGCGTGCCAGCATTCGAGACATCCACCAGTTGTCCGACCGGCAGCAGCGCGGCCGCGGCGGCGACGAAGAGTCCGGTGATGATCGTCATCCGGTGCGGGGTCTTCCACTTCGGGTGGACCTCCGCGAGGCTCTCGGGAAGAAGCTAGCCTGAGCCTATGGCAATTTCGGGGAAGCGCTAGAGTGGCATTCGATATTCGGTATTGGGTCGAACCGCTTGTCAACATGCCTTTGCAGATGTTGTACGGCGCACGGCTGAACATAAATGTTGCGTGATTTTACAGCATGCGCTGAACAGTCCGATCCTTAACTACGAGCAGGTGATACATTGCGCCAAGCACGTGAAGTGCAATCGACGCGAGCAAGACGAGTGCAGCCGTCTGATGGACGTCACCCATCTGCTGACCAAGCGCCGAACCTTTTGCCACCAGCTGTGGCAGCGGGATCGTTCCGAACAACATCACGGCCCAGCCTCTCGCAGAGGCGTTGGCCCATCCCAGGAACGGCAGCGCGACGAGCAGTCCATAAAGTGCAAAATGGGTAATTCGTGATATAGCTTGCAACACTGGCGAGAGCGACGTCGGGGCGGCGGGCTCGCTATGGGTCACGCGCCAGCCGATCCGAACCAGGACGACCGCCAAGATTGCGACGCCGACGGATAAATGCCATCCGATCAACCCTGTCGGCTCCACACCGCGATGAATTTCGGGCATCGTCCATGCAATGGAGAATTGCAGGACAATCAATAGCACGGTCAGCCAGTGGAGCAGCCGTGCGACTGGGTCGTAGCGCTGTGCATCCTGCATCGTCGATCCTTCGAATTTATCGGTAACGGCGGGCGTCAATATGCCGCTCCGCGTGCGCAACGCGCGCAGGCAGTGAAGGTCTGCACCAACCGGATGCCGGCATAGACGCCGGACCGGTCTGCGACCCGTTCTCGAGCGACGCTCAATAGCAGCAAGCTCTGCGACGCAAAGTTGCGACCGATTGTCCCGGTGTAGATTCGGTCCTGCTGGGTCGGCATCAAAGGGTCTGTGGTCCAGCGCTGCGTTGCCGACATGTCGATCTGCCACGGTCCGCGCAGAAATTCCCCAGCTTCCGTTACATAGTTGCGATCACGGCCAGGCAAACCCTGGAAGTTCGCGCGGCGTGCCCCTTCAACATACAGATGCACCTCAGTGTATTTGCGCTGCAAAGTCTTGCGTACTGAGTTGCCGAGCGGGATCGAAACGTCGCCGCCCAGCGTGGTCCAGAACTCGCCTCGCGGCACCCCGAAGGTTCTGCCCCAACGAATGGCGCTTGCCTGGAATGTTGCTTGGGCGCCATGGCCGACGGGCACATTTAGCGCATCATAGGTAACCATCACGTTGGTCGGCAGATGCGTGTTACCGACACCGCCGTCCTTGTAATGGATTTGCCCCTCGTCATACGGAAAGCTGCGGTGCAGCGGCGACCGGTCGACCATGAAGGCTGACACAGAAATCTGCTGCCAGCCATATTTCTCGCTGCCGAAGACGTGCAGCTTCTCGATGCCCAGCATTTCGCTCGGCTCATAACCCTGGTCGGTTTCCTCGATGAAATCCGCCGAGAAGGGTCCTGGCAGCAGCACATAGGCGCGGCCGAAATTCTGGACGAACTTGCCCACCCGCCACGTGTCGTAGCGGACGTAGAGCTCCTTAAACTTGCCGCCGACCCTGCGGCCAGCGCCCTGATTGACAAACAGGTCTTTGTTGGGATCGTCGGCCGGGAGCGGTTCGCGTGCCTTGAACTGAAACAGGCCATAGAAATTGAGCGCGTCGCTGGTCGCATAAGAGAGTGTCGTATCGAAGCGGACGGAACGTGTCAATGATTTTGAGACAGCCGGATGGCTTTGTTGCATAACGTCGCGAGAGTATAACCGCGCTTTTACTTGAAGATGTTATGAGAGGCGGACGGTCACCGGT
>NZ_JASJVC010000139.1:0-2713 GCF_035019905.1 Sphingomonas sp. 10B4
ACGGTATATCCGCCGGCAAAACCATGCTCGTCGCGCAGCCGTTCGAAGATCCGCTTGGCCGTATGCCGCTGCTTCACAGGCGCTGTCTGGTCCGCTTCCAGGATCGCATCGATCACCGGCAGCAGTGGCCCCAGCTTCGGCTTCGCCGCCGGCTCCTTGCGCGTATATCCCGGTGGCAGCGAAAACCGGCACATCTTGGCCACCGTCTCCCGGCTCAGCCCGAACACCCGCGCCGCCTCGCGACGGCTATGTCCCTCCACGAACACGAAGCGCCGAACGGCGGCATAGCTCTCCACGGCAAACATCCCCGGCCGCTCCCAAAAGAAGCAACCTTACCAACGGCCGGATTTTACTCCGCCACGCTCAGCACCGTGCCGGCGTTCCGATGGCCTGCTTTGTCACCGCCGCATCCAAGCGGCGGCTTCTGACGAAAATTGCCATTCGCCGAGCATTGATGGGACAGCCAGCCGGGCGATGAACGATAGCTGTTCCGGGCAGCTTGGTGCAATCCTGAAAGCTGACGCTCGTTAATAGGCGCTTGCATGGATCGCCGGACTGCCGACATATGGTCTGAAGGCCAAGCGAAGTTCGCCCGCATTGGTCTAACCGGAAAGGGACTGCGTGCGAACCTCCGCTCAGGATTACATCTTCGTCAGCATGGCAATGTGGCGTTCGATAACCGGCAAAATTTCGCTGGCGGCGCGTCGCAGCGCGGGGGCTTGGGCTCTGGCTTGTAGCAAATATAACCTTCATTCAGCGCTGACACGGTCTCGCACAATGCTTGCCAATCGATCAGCTCAGGCACCGCGGCGGATTGAACCTTGATGGTGCTACCGCCAGACCCAGGGCGGCATGTCTAAGAAACGATTTTGGCCACTGCTGCCAGCAGCTGGGCCGTGCTGAACGGTTTCGATAACAATTCCACCTCGTCAAACGACAAAGGCAGCGAGTCTCGATTGTATCCGCTTACAAAGGCAAACGGGATGTTTTTGAGTTTCAGTGACGCTGCGATATCGCCGACTGGATGGCCGCCAAGATTGGCATCCAGTAGCGCTCCGTCAAACCGATACTGCTCGATCAGGGTCAATGCGGCAGATGCATTCCCGGCTGGCCCGATGACGGTTGCACCAGCGTCTTCGAGCTGTCCGGCAATGTCCATTGCCACCATCGGCTCGTCCTCAACAATAAGGATACGCTTTCCGTCAAGCCTCATAAAATCGGTCTGACCATTCAAGCCACTTGCATCATGATTCGGGGAAGGCACCTCGAGAGCGGATGCCTCGCTCGTCGTTCTGCTCGACGTCTGGTCTGCGGAGATCGGAAGCGTGATATTCCACCGCACGCCATCAACCTCGATCAACATCTTGGCTTCCCCGCCCACGCCGCGCGCGGTTGATTCTATCAAATTAGTCCCGAAGCCGCGCTTCAAAGTTTGAGCAACTGCCGGTCCACCCTGCTCAGTCCAACACAGGTCGAGCCCTTGATCACTGACGCTCCAGGCGATCTTGACCGTGCCTTCCTTCTTCGACAACGCGCCATATTTGAGCGAGTTCGTTCCAAGCTCGTGCAGTATCATCGCCATCATCGGTACGTGTGTGGCATCAATGTAAACCGCCGGGCCGGATGCTGAAACTTGCGCCTCATCGACAGGTCCGAACTTCATTTGATCGCGGACGATGTCGTGGAGTCCCGTGCCTTTCCAATCGTTGATGCTCAGCTGAGAATGCACACGGGACATCGACTGAATCCGGCCACCGAAGCTTGTGACGAAATCGGCCGGGTCATCGCAATGTCGCAAGGTTTGCGAAGCGATCGCCTGCACCGTAGCAAGCATATTCTTCACACGGTGGCTCAATTCAGCAGTGAGCAGCTTCTGCAAGTCTTTGGCTTCGCGTAAAGTGGCGCACGTGCGATCAAGCTCCTGCTCTCGCGCGCGACGCGCCTCTTCAGCGATTGTTCGTTCTAAAAGATCGGCAGCCTGCCGAGCCAAGATATCAAGCAGGCGCAGATCCCGATCCGAGGGCACATGTGGCTCGCTCCAATGCGTGGATATCATTCCAAGCAGAGTGCCATCGCGCGACAGCAAGGGTGTTGTCTGAGCGGACCGGATGCCGCTGCGCCGAAATGCAAGGAGGTCTTCCGTGCCAGCAATCACATCCCAATCCTCGTAGTCGGGCACAATTTCCCGCTGACCGGACTTGAGCGCATTTATGCAAGTACTGTGTGCTTCGGGGCCCACCCACCGCCAAAACTCAACGGCTTCCTCGGGTAGCCCGCGCGAACAAAGAAGATTGAGCTTACCGCCATTCCCCGAGGGGTCGCCTTGCGGGCAAAGCAACTGCATCGTCCCGAATTGCGAACCTGTAATCGCTACCGCCGCGTCGACGATTTTGCCGTAAAGCTCGACATGGTCCTGCTCGGCTATCAGTTCGATGCTGATACCGTGCAAAAGGTCGATGTCGGCCCGTCCGCCTTCCGAAATTCCAAATGGGATGGGAGTTTTGGCTAACGGTCGCGGCTCCGGCATGATTTTTCCTTCCGTCCGGGCAGAGCGGCGAGAGGAGGCTACCACGTCAAGTCGGCAACCGCGAAACCGTTTCTTCCGTCTCTTTCACACCTCAGCAGAAGAGCGCGCGGCTAGTGGTTCTCGCCTTACATTTGAGTCCGATTAGGGATTCCCGTCGACGTTTTGGCGTGCGAGTCATCGGGGATG
>NZ_JASJVC010000140.1:0-2629 GCF_035019905.1 Sphingomonas sp. 10B4
CATCGATCCTGCAGATTTCAGAATCATGGCTTGAGCGAGCGACGATTTCGCGGGTCGTCAAGCAGACGGAGTATAACAATCAAACATGCCGATCTCGTTGTCGAGCCAGCAGTGAACGACGACGCCGAACTCCGATGTAGTGTGGTCGTCATCATTCACGAAGGGATCACGGCGAACCCTATTGCCCGGTGCTAGGTAGCGATCTTCGCCAACGCCTTCATCATGGGCCATACTACCTATCCCTATCGAACCAGCCAGAGGTGTAGGCTGTGAACCCTCATGTCCGCTAGTGGGCGTTTTCAGACTGGGAGTTTTCCTGCCCGAACGCAGCCTTTCGACAAAATGCGATGTTCCCGGTTCGGTCTCTTGCGTTTCAGCAACGCCAGCTTTGACCACGCGTCGCGAAGCGGGGGCAAATAGCGAACGCCATGAAGCGATTCAAAATAGCGACGAACCGAGTCCCTAATCCGTCATTTACTGCCTTGCGCGTCTCGCCGAATCCTTCGACGGTAGCCGGGTTGGGTTCAGGGTTGAACTCAATGACTGGTAGCGGACCAAACGCTGCCGGAGGATTGCATTGGTTGCCCCTCTAGGGTCCTACCGGTGAGGCGAGGTCCACACTCTCTCACCGCCGCCACGGGCAACCAATGCAATCCGACATTACGCATAGCGCGTTGGTGATGCCAACCGGAATTATCCGGTGATCCATGGAAACCTACATGGTCGATGTAAACGGTCGCTAATGGGGCGTGAGAGGACTGGCCGGAAGTTGTGGAAAACGGACGTCAGACGTCGCCTGCTAGCCGCGCGAAGAGCACATAGCCGCCAAAGAGGACGATCAGGATTATTCCTGCGATTGCAGGACCGATGAAGGTCCGGCTGCGGTCGATCGGGGCTGCCATGCCTGATGCTAGGCTTCTCTGGCGAATGTCCGCAAGTGGTCGAATTCGGAACGACCGCAATAACGAGCCAACCAGTTGTCCCCAACCGAAACCCGCCTTGCAGCGGCGGGATTTGAGGCGCAGGAGACGGCACCGCCGACCATCCGATCAGCCGACCAAGCGCTGACACGGGAGAGCCCATCCATCCGGTCCCCGCGCACCGTCCCGGACGCAGATCGCGCCCTGCGCAGCAACGACCCAAGCTTTCGGAACTGCGCCATGAGATTGCGCCGCCGGGGCCTCGCCTCGATCAACAGCGAAATCCGCGACGGCATCCTGCCCGCCGCGGGCGACATCGCGCAGGTCGCGCGCGAGGACAATGCGGCCGACCATACGCCCAAGAACTACCGACTGGTCGCGCTGATCATCGCCTGTGCGCTGTTCATGGAGCAGATGGACGCGACCATCCTCGCCACCGCACTGCCGACGATGGCGCGCGATTTCCACGTTCCCGCGACCAATATGAGCTCGGCGCTGACCTCGTATCTGCTCGCACTCGCGATCTTCATCCCGGCGAGCGGGCGGCTGGCGGACCGCTTCGGATCGCGCACCGTGTTCCGCGCGGCGATCCTGATCTTCGTCGCGGGATCGGCCTTGTGCGGGGTCGCGCCGAGCCTGCCGTTCATCATGGGCGCGCGCTTCCTGCAGGGGCTGGGGGGCGCGATGATGATCCCGATCGGGCGGCTCGTCCTGCTGCGCAGCGTCGCCAAGGAGGACATGGTCTCGGCGATGTCGTGGCTGATCATGCCCGCGCTGATCGGGCCGATCCTGGGGCCCCCGGTGGGCGGTGCGATCGTCACCTATCTCGACTGGCGCTGGATCTTCTATCTCAATTTGCCGATCGGGCTGCTCGGGGTGTTCCTGGTGACGCGCTATATCGGCGAGGTGCGCGCCGAGACGCCGGTGCGGGCGGATCCGTGGGGATTCGTGCTGTCGGGCGTGGCGCTCGGCTGCTTGCTGTTCGGGTTCGAGATGACGAGTCGGACGGGTGAACTGCCGCTCGCGCTCGGCCTGATCGGGATCGGCTGTGTCGCGGGTGCGCTCTACATCCGCCATGCGCGGCACCGTGCCGATCCGATTCTCGATCTGTCGCTGATGCGCGTGCCGACCTTCCGCCTGTCGCTGATCGGCGGATCGCTGACGCGGATCACGCAAGGCGCGCAGCCCTTCCTGCTGCCGATGATGCTGCAATTGGGCTTCGGCATGACCGCGGCGGCGAGCGGCGCGATCACCGTTGCGGGGGCGATCGGGTCGCTCGCGATGAAGGGGCTGGCGCCGCGCATCCTGCGGCGCTGGGGATTCCGGAGGAGTCTGATCATCGGCGGGCTCGGTGGGAGCGCGGGCTATGCGGTGTGCGGGCTGTTCCGGCCCGATTGGCCGGTGCCGCTGATCTTCGGGGTGTTGATGGTATCGGGCTTCTTCATGTCGTTCCAATTCTCGGCGTACAACACAATCGCCTATGACGAGATCCCGAGCGAGCGGATGAGCTCGGCGACGAGCTTCTATGCGACCTTCCAGCAATTGATGCTGTCGCTCGGGATCTGCGTTGGGGCGGCGTCGCTGCATGTCGGGATGTTGGGGGGCGGGCATACGCTGCCGCGGCTGGGGGATTTCACGCTGGCGTTCTGGGTGGTGACCGCGGTCTCGGCGAGCGCGACGATCTGGAACGCTGTCTCTTATACACATCT
>NZ_JASJVC010000141.1:0-2632 GCF_035019905.1 Sphingomonas sp. 10B4
ATCCCCGATGACTCGCACGCCAAAACGTCGACGGGAATCCCTAATCGGACTCAAATGTAAGGCGAGAACCACTAGCAGCGGCCCGCCGCTCCTGCCACATTGCTATGACAGAGCCATCACCACCGGCGTGCTATGCTCATATTGTGCTGCGATGAAAGAATTGGGCAATAGCGAGAAGCGCGAAGTCGGCCGTTGGGCCAATGTCTTGACCCTTGCGCGCGGCTGCGCCTTTGCCTAACGCACAGCGTGGCTCGCTTCTCAAATTAAGTTGAAACAAGCCTCGTGTTATCTGCGCAGACCACTTTTGGGTGAACGGCTGTTTTTTTGCAATTCGCGATTGCGAGGCACGGCGCAGCTGAGCTTCAGAAATTCCAAGGAAAACCCGTGTTACGAACAGGTACTGCTCATCGCACGCTTTGCACCCTTCTTTTGGGCGCTGCTTGCTCGACTGCATTCGCGCGTGGTTTGCCAGCGCAGCTCACAATCGGCAGCCGGACAATTCCGGTCATTGTGATAGACGGCCTGCAATTCCGCGATCTCGACAGGGACGGGCAATTGACGCCCTATGAGGACTGGCGTCGCTCACCTGATGTCCGGTCGGCCGACTTGGTTTCGCGTATGACGCTCGAAGAAAAGGCCGGCGCTGTGATGCACGGGAACTTTCCCGAAATCGCCACCGAACGCGGCATGTCATCGCTGGGATATGATCCAGAACCATTGCGCGCGCTGGTCCAGAGCAAGAAGATTACCAGTTTCCTGACGCGACTGGCGGTGCCTCCGGCCCGCATGGCCGAGCAAAATAACGCGGCGCAGAAGCTTGCAGAAGGGGGCCGACTTGGGATTCCGCTAACCGTCAGCACCGATCCGCGGCACCACTTCCTGTATATCACTGGCCAAGGCAGCAATGGGGCTGGGTATTCCCGCTGGCCGGAATCGATGGGTTTCGCTGCGCTCGGTGATGTCAGTCTGGTGCGGCAGTTCGGGGATATTGCCCGGCGTGAATATCGTGCAACGGGAATTCATCAGGCACTCTCGCCCCAAGTGGATCTTTACACTGAGCCGCGTTGGGCGCGCGGATACGGCGGGTTTGGCTCCAACCCACAAGTATCACGCGCCATGGCGAGCGCTTATGTCGAAGGCTTTCAGGGCGGACGAGGCGGCATCGGCCAGGATAGCGTTCTGGCCACGATAAAGCATTGGGTAGCCTATGGGGCCACGGAGAACGGTTTGGATGCACATAACGCCTACGGACACATATCGCGGGTAAATGCGCGGACCTTCAAATTGCAAATTGAGCCGTTTCTCGGCGGTTTTGATGCAAGCGTTGGCGCTGTTATGCCAACATACAGCGTTGTTGACGGAGCAAGGGTTAACGGCAAGCCGGTTGAGCAGGTTGGGGCAGGGTTCAACCGCCAACTGCTGACGGACCTGCTACGCGGGCGCTACCGGTTCAAGGGGATCATCTTGTCAGACTGGTCAATCACCAACGATTGTTTGCAGCGCTGCATGGCCCCGAGCGCAGAGACTCCACAAGGCCGTGCAGAACTTGGCATGCCTTGGGGCGTCGAAGGGCTGACGCGAATGCAGCGGTTTGCCATGGGCATGAATGCCGGCATTGATCAGTTCGGAGGTGTGGCTGAGCCTGAGCTTATCGTAGAAGCTGTCCACAAGGGAATGTTAAGCGAGGCACGCCTCAACCAGTCAGTTGTCCGCTTGATGACAGTCAAATTCCAGATGGGATTGTTCGAAAATCCCTTCGTCGATGCTCGGGACACAGCGAGGACCGTCAATCCTCCAGAGGTTGCTGCGCTGGCATTGAAGGCGCAAGCCGAAGCACAAGTGCTGCTCAAGGACCCACACAAGTTACTCCCGCTAAAGCCCGGAACCCGGGTATTCGCACGCGGGATTTCTGCCGAAGCGATCCTGTCTGCGGGACTTGTCCCAGTCACTAATCCTGCGCAGGCGCAAGTCGCATTGGTTCGCATCTCTGCACCGTTTGAACGGCTACACCCTTATCACTTCTTCGGCTCCCGCCAGCACGAGGGCCGGTTGGATTTCCGCGCGGGTGATCCAGATCTAGTCAGCGTGCAGGAATTGAGTGCGAAGGTGCCGGTTATTGCTGCACTTTTCCTTGACCGGCCAGCGGTTCTGGGGGGGATGGATACGGCAGCAAGCACGATTCTGGCGAACTTCGGAGTGTCCGACGAGGCGCTGCTTGCAAGTGTGACGGGCCGAATTCCGCCAAAAGGCAAATTGCCATTTGAATTGCCATCATCAATGGCCGCAGTGGAGGCGCAAGATCCCGCACTTCCGGACGATAGTTTGTCCCCGCTTTACCGGCACGGAGCCGGGATCATGCCACACCACTAATACCAAGACTCGTTGATCACGACCTGTGCGCCCATGTTCTGAGGCTGAGTGTCATGATGCGCCAAGGCTGATCGGTGAGGCGGTTTCAGGCGAAGCAGCAGCGATCGACGTTGTCGTCGTAAGATGAGAAGATGCGGTTAGACAGCCAGTTGTCGCGCATGAACTGAACCGTCCCGGGTTTCCTGGAGGCTATTTGGTTTGAGTCATGCAACCATATCCAGGTTCTCAAGGGCTGCATAGTAATTGGCTTCGGCCTCGGCGG
>NZ_JASJVC010000142.1:0-2500 GCF_035019905.1 Sphingomonas sp. 10B4
GCCTCGATCCAGCTCTTTGCACGCCGCATCGCAAGACTATGATATCACCCCGAATAATTATGAATCAGACTCTTAGAGTTTGACGCGGCCTAATCGCAGCGCGTTTACCACGACAGTAAATGACGACATCGCCATCGCTGCACCGGCGAACATGGGTGACATCAGCAGACCTGTGACCGGATAGAGCACGCCCGCTGCAACCGGCACGCCGATACCGTTAAAAACGAACGAGAAGAACAGGTTCTGACGGATGTTCGCCATCGTCGCTTTAGCAAGCACGCGGGCGCGCACGACCGCGGCGAGATCACCCTTAGTGAGGGTGATCCCGGCGCTTTCGATGGCCACATCAGTGCCGCTGCCCACCGCCAGCCCCACATCAGCAGCAGCAAGTGCGGGCGCATCGTTGATGCCGTCGCCTGCCATCGCGACCTTCGCGCCCTTGGCCTTGAGTTCGCCAACGATGCGCGCTTTATCTTCGGGCTTGAGTTCGGCGTGAACCTCGTCGAGTCCGCCGACCGCATCGGCAACAATCTGTGCCGTCGTCGGATTATCGCCAGTCAGCATGATGACGCGCAGCCCCTGCTTGCGGAGCGCAGAAATCGATTCCCTGGCGTTCGCCCGGATCGGATCGGCAACCGCGATAAACCCGGCAAGCGCGCCATCGACCGCGACGAGCATAATGCCCGCGCCTTCGCGACGCTTGGCCATTCGTCGAGTGTCAGAACCATTCGGTTGTTACGCGCGCTGGAATGACAAGCGGTTCCAAAAGTGCCGTGTCCATAAGATTGCGCGAATTCCCGCGAGCCCGTCACTGAATTGTTGATGTTCCTTAATAATGGTCATTCAGGATACGACTATGCTACACTGGCCCCGTGTTCGAGAGTGCGGCTCCAGTAAATTCTCGATTAGCCGCAAGACACGATTTGAAGGGCGGCGGATGGACTCGGAACAGAGTGCCAACACTCCCCAATGGGGAGTTGTTGATCTACGTCGCGCCACGGTGGCAGCGGGCGTCGCGCTGTGGTCGTGGAACGTCGAGACTGACCGCATAACGATGGACGAACACGGTTTTCGGCTGTGGGACGTAGGTGCTCAGGGCGAAATTACGTTCGAGGATTTGTCCGTAAAGATACACCCTTCCGATCGCGACCGGGTTCGGAACGCGTTTTCGGCTACCCGCGCATTGGTCGGCTCCTACGATATCGATTTTCGGATCATGTGCGCTGACGATGTGCGTTGGATTTCGGCTCGCGGCCAGGGTGACGATGCAGGGATCGTCGGAGCTGTCATGTTCGGTATCTTCCTGGACGTGACCGACCGCAAACAGGCCGAGGAGGCGCACGAACTGTTGGCGGGTGAGATGAGCCACCGCGTCAAGAACCTGCTGGCAATCGCGTCTAGCCTGACCACAATTGTGTCGAGATCGGCGACGAGCGCGGAAGAGATGGCCAATGACCTGACGACGCGCTTGTCGGCATTAGGTCGGGCCCACGACCTTGTTCGACCAAGGCCAGACGAAGAAAATGCCGCGCTTGTCGGCGACCTGATTTCTGTTGTGCTAGCGCCCTATGACGACCTGGGAGCCCATACAGGCCGCGTGCGCGTGTCCGCGGCGAGGATCGCCACTGGCGACGGTGCCGCTACCAATCTGGCGCTGATCCTCCATGAGCTGGCAACCAATTCGGTCAAATACGGTGCGCTGTCGGTCGGCACAGGAACTGTCGATATTACCTGCACGACTCAGGAAAATGACGTGATGCTAGTCTGGACGGAGCATGGCGGCCCAGCGGTAGTACAACCGAGTGAGATGGGGTTCGGCAGTAAGCTGGTTACCCGAATGGTAGCACGGCTTGGAGGCTCCTTTTCTCGCGAATGGTCGATCAATGGCATGGTCGTTAAGCTGGAAATGAAGAAAGACCGCCTGGCGGCCTAGCCAGAGCGGTAGCATTGGCACGGCAAGCCGTATGGTGGTCGCGTAACCTGAATGCAGCCAACAGATGTGACCTGCCCCCACCAAGTGGACCGTGTTGATTGTTAGTGGATTATGCTCGCCCCCGCCATATCCGGGCGGAGGTGGAGCGAAGCGGAACCGGAGGCCGGATATGGCGGTGAGGCCGTTTCCGGGGCCGGCGGTCGGTAGCCCAGGCTGCTGTGCGGACGGACCGTGTTGTAATGTCGCCGCCAGGCTTCGATCAGCACCTTTGCCTCGGCGAGGCTGTAGAAGATCTCGCCGTTGAGGAGTTCGTCGCGCAGCGACCCGTTGAAGCTCTCATTGTAGCCATTCTCCCATGGTGACCCCGGTACAATGTAGAGCGTCTTCACGCCGATCTGGCCGAGCCATTTCTGCACAGCGTTGGCGATAAATTCGGCGCCATTGTCCGACCGTACATGCGCCGGTGGTCCTCGTGTAACGAACAGGTCGGCGTATCCATCCGGCGACGGTCATCTATTCGGCGTGCGTCTGACCTGAGAGGTTAGCAACGGTGCAAGCACTGTGGTT
>NZ_JASJVC010000143.1:0-2409 GCF_035019905.1 Sphingomonas sp. 10B4
TCGGCAAGCGTTGCGGCGATGCTATCACGCTCGGCTTCGAGTTCAGCGACGTGGCGGTCGGCGGCGTCCTTAGCGGCTGCAGTCTCGGCAAGCGTTGCGGCGATGCTATCACGCTCGGCTTCGAGTTCGGCAACGTGGTGGTCGGCGGCGTCCTTGGCGGCTGCAGTCTCGGCAAGCGCTCGGGCGATGCGATTACGCTCGGCTTCGAGTTCAGCGACGTTGCGGTCGGCGGCGTCCTTGGCGGCTGCAGTCTCGGCAAGCGTTGCGGCGATGCTATCACGCTCGGCTTCGAGTTCAGCGACGTGGCGGTCGGCGGCGTCCTTAGCGGCAGCCGTGTCGCCGAGCGTTGCGGCGATGCGATCACGCTCGCCTTCGAGTTCGGCGGTGCGATGATCGGCAGCGTCCTTGGCTGCTGTGGTCCCGGCGAGGGTCGCGGCGATGCTGTCGCAGTCCGCGCTGAGCGCCTCATTCGCCTTTTCGACAAGCGACCGCGAGGCCAAGGCCTCGGTTAGCGCAGCGGCAAGGCTGTCACGTTCTGCCGCAACGCTGCTCAGCGTGGCCTCGGCATCGGTGCGCGCTTGCGCCGCTTCCACAAGTGACGCAGCGAGCCGTTCGTGCTCGGCAGTCGCTGTCGCGATAGCCTCTTCGGTCGCAATCCTCGCGGCGTCGGCTTCCGCGAGCCTTGCGGCGATCCGATCGCGGTCCTCGGTGATGGTAATTGTGGTTTCGTCGGCCGCGGCCTTGGCGGCGGCCATGGACGCAAGGGACGTGGCAAGGCGATCGCGCTCCGCGCCGAGCGCGTTCATCGCTGCATCCGCGGCATCCCGGGCGACGGTCGTCTCGTCGAGCGCCGCGGCCATTCGATCGCGTTCCGCCTCGAACGCAGCCGCGGCGTCTTGCGCCACGGTTCGCGCTGCCGCAGTCTCGGCATGGGTGGCCGCGATTGCATCGCGTTCGGCCGTCACCGTCGCCAATGCCGTGTCGGCCGTGATGCGGGCCGCCTCGATATTTTCTATTGTGGCAACGGCATCGTCGCGCTCGCCGCCAACCGCGGCGACCTGGGACTCGATCGCGGCCTGGGCGCGCACATGCTCGTCGTTCTTGTGCTGCAGCTCTGTCGTCAGGCCGTCATACCAAGTCGTTGCGCTGCGCGTCAGCCTGTCATGGAGGTCCCACTGTGCGAGCGTTTCGTCTTTCAGTTTGAACGCGAAAGCGGCCGCTTCCTCGCTCGCGCAAGTCGATGCGATGATCTTGACGAATTGCTCGATGGTATCGATGAACTGCTTGCGATCGCGCACCAGCACGATCGAGGTGTCGAAGTTGGATTTTGCATCAGACAGATCGACGGGGGCGCAGACGAGGCTGGACAATTGGGCTTCGACCGAGCGTCGCAACGCGGGATCGGTCGTCAGCGCGCTGGTATCGATCACCACATCGGCGGACTCGATTGACTGTGCATAAAGATAGATATGCATCAGGATAAACAGAAGGAACGTCTGCTCGTCCTTGGGTGACGAGACGCGATTCGATAGGGCCTCGTTGAGCCCATTCAGAAACCTATCGTTGTAGAATGACGCCGCTGTTTGATCGATCGTGTTAAAGAAGAAGCGATTGCCCCGCAAGAACTGTCCGGAGTAAGACGACCACTGTTCGAATATATTGCGATGTAGCAAGACATTCTGTACCGGCATGAAACGTTTGATTGCCGCCATCCGCCCGATGCTGCGCGTGCAGCTCAGGAGTGGGACCTTCCGACTTCGATACGCGTGCTCCACGAGGATGTTGAGATACGCCTGTTCTTCGAGCGAAAGCTCCCCGTCTATCCCGCCCTGAGGGATGAAGCGTTCGAGCGCCATGCTGGCGTCGAAGCCGATCACGCCACCGCCCTTCTTTAAAAGGGGAAGGTATTCAAGAAAATACGGAGCCTGCGCTGGATGGCGCGAATCCCACGTCGAGTATGTCGTGCTAATTATCGATTTTTCGCTAATATCCGAAAGAATTTTGTTGAATACCTCGTAATACGCAAGCACGTTCGGGAGTTTTCTAAGGCTCGTCCAAAGCCATGTACTCGACGTGCGAAAGCTGGAATGCAGAAAGACCGGTAGTGTACGCGGATTAATATCCCTAAAATTGGTCAGGTGATTCGATTTAGCTCGAACAATCTCCCGGCCATCCGTCGGACGAATATTGGCTGAATCGCTGCGGCGACGCTTAATAGGTCGTACACCATCCGCGGGACCTTGTTCCGGCTTCGAAACCAATTACGATGACCTTCCTCGGCGTTTATTCAACGTAACCTCATACACCTTATAATCAATGGAACTGAACCCCTTAACCCGGATTATTCGTCGGACGGGCGATTTCGGGTTGGCGAGCGTAGCTTAACCTACTGATTTAGTGTAGAGAAAG
>NZ_JASJVC010000144.1:0-2395 GCF_035019905.1 Sphingomonas sp. 10B4
CATATCGTCAGGCTCGCATCAACAATGGCCTGCTTTTACTCCGCCCCGCTGGCCTGGAATCCGACCGGCGTTGACAGTTGGGTCGTAAGCCGTCGACGCCACCATTTCCGATGGTCGATCACATGACCGGGGCAATGGCGAGGTCGACATAAGCGCAAGGCTGGTGGTTCGGGTTTGTGGTGGTCCCGTTACCTCATCTTGTTCGTTAGCGTCTGCGACCACCAGAAAGGCGCGAAATGCATCACGTTCAACGCGGCACAGGCCAGAAGCTGCTGCTCATTCATGGTCTTGGCGGCAGTTGGCATTCGTGGAGCACGATTCTCGATGCGCTTAGCGCACATCGAACAGTGATTGCCGTCGATCTTCCCGGACATGGGGCCACGCCGGCGGAAGCCGATAGCGGAACCTTCATCGGTCTGGTCGGCAGCGTTGAGCGCTGCATATCGGACAACGGACTAACGGGGGTCGACACCGTCGGAAGTTCGATGGGCGCGCGCATTGTTTTGGAATTGGCGCGTCGCGGTAGCGTCGGCAATATTGTGGCGCTCGATCCGGGCGGCTTCTGGCGTGGCTGGGAAAGAACCTTTTTCAAAGTCACCATCGGGCTGTCGGGGCGATTGCTGCGCGCGATCCGGCCGCTGCTGCCCAGGCTTAGCCAAAATGCGGCGTCGCGCTCTGCGTTGCTGGCCCAACTATCGGTGCGGCCATGGGCACTTAACTCGCAGGTCGTGGCGACCGAACTGACGAGCCTCAGCAAGACGCCGACATTTGATGCGCTGGTCGACGATCTTGCCGGAGGCCCGGAGCAAACCGGGCCTGCCGCGCAATCCACCGGCCGAATCGTAATTGGATGGGGCAGGCAGGATCGGCTTTGCCTGCCGCAGCAAGCAGCGCGTGCCAAAGCCGCTTTCCCGTCGGCAGATTTGCATTGGTTCGTGCCCAGCGGCCATTTTCCCGCGTGGGACATGCCCGACGAGACAGTCGCCGTCATTCTTGCCGCAACTCAGCGACCCGCGAATATTGAACCTGCTGAATAACCTGGCCTCAAGCTGCGGGTGATAGCAAATCAATTGCCAAGTACGGTGGTATTGACCGCTTCGGAGGAAGCCGGTTGAGCTTTGAAGCGGCGGAAATTGGTTGCTTGCTGCCGCATCGCTCGATGCCAATCAATGGCAGCTATTGCGCTCAACCGTCCCAAAAGTTGCCGGGCAGCAAACCACCCACTTTTCCTCGGTGAAGCCCCATCGATCGGTGCGGCTCGCCTAAATGCCGACCCACTGGTTTTGGTGCGGAAAGCGGCCGGACGGCAGCCGCCCCAAACCTTGCCGTTAGCTTCCCGAACTGCCGATCCCGAAAGCTGCCGTCGCTTCTGCCTTGTCGGTCCCGTCTAGAAAATGAGGGCCCAGCATCATGCCGCCAAAGCCTATGTGAGGTTTCATAGGTGAAGCAGAACCGCCTCGACCATCTGATCTGCCCCCCGCTGAGTGGCCCAAAGACTATGATAGTCTGGACCACGAAAGGGACGACAGATGCCATTCAAGAAGCACAAGCCGGAAGAGATTATCGGCAAGCTGCGTGAAGTTGAGATCGTGCTGGCACAGGGTGCGTCGACTGCCGAAGCGTGTCGGCGGATCGCGGTCAGCGAGCAGACCTATTACCGCTGGCGTAAGGAATATGGTGGTTTAAAAACCGACCAGGCGCGGCGGATGAAGGATCTGGAGAAGGAGAATCTGCGTCTCCGGCGTGCGATATCGGACCTGACGCTGGACAAGCTGATTTTACAGGAGGCAGCCCGGGGAAACTTCTGAGCCCTGCGCGGCGACGGCGCTGCATCGATCATGTGCGACGAGAGCTTCCGGTGTCCGAGCGACGGATCTGCCGGGTGCTGGGCCAGCATCGATCGACTCAGCGCAAGGTGCCGCGCGGGGCGGATGATGAGCAGGCGCTGAGCGAGGACATCATCGCGCTGGCGAAGCAATATGGTCGCTATGGCTATCGCCGCGTGACGGCATTGCTGTGCCATGCCGGATGGTCGGTGAACCATAAAAGGGTCGAGCGGATCTGGCGGCGTGAGGGGCTCAAGGTCCCGCAACGTCAGCCGAAGCGTGGGCGGCTATGGCTCAACGATGGATCATGTATCCGGCTGCGCCCGGAATATCCGGGGCATGTGTGGGCGTACGACTTCGTCGAAGGCCGCACGCATGATGGTCGCAAGTTCCGCATCCTGACCATCATCGACGAGGCCAGTCGAGAGTGCCTGGCGTTGGTCGTTGCTCGTCAGCTCAAACATGAAGACGTGCTGGCGGCGTTGGCCGACCTGTATCCATTCGGCGACGACCATCGGGCGTAATTTTGTCTCGCGTGCGCGAGCGATCAGGCCGCTTGCTTGATCTTG
>NZ_JASJVC010000145.1:0-2237 GCF_035019905.1 Sphingomonas sp. 10B4
AGATGTGTATAAGAGACAGGTGGTTTGCTACCCCGAAGCGCGGTGTGCCAATTCCTCCCCTTGGCGGGGAAGCATTGCATGGCGCGATCTGATTGACTCGATTGACCCCAAGACGCAGTGGTTGCGACGGCGATCGTTTCCGTTTCTGTGCTAATCCGCCCGTGCAGGTCCAACGATTTCAAAGAGCGTGTCGGTCATACCATACAGTCGGGTTGTAGGACAGAGCTAGGTCCGCTTTCGACCACTTGCGGACATTCACCGTTAGCGCGATTATGCAGGCATGACCTGTCGGCCAGCCCTCTTGCAACCTCTTGTGCGCAACGAACTTACATCCTATCTGTCGGAACTTGAAGAGGACGACCCTAGGGTTCTATGGAAATGTGAGCGTCAGCGTGGACTAGTGTCAGGGATAGACCAAGTATTCCACTTTTTCTTTGACGATCACGACTTCGACAAATCCGCCTTCGGGTATTCGCTTTTTGATGAAGGCGAGGTCGCTTCGATCGACGAAGTGAAACTTCGCTTGCAAGCTATACTCGATGTTGTTGGTGATGCGGGCGACGATGACTTCGTATCTCATCCGCTATGGGCCGAGGTCAGGCGGGCGGCAGCTGTGGCGAGCAGCCGGCTGAAGAGGCAGCCTGACGGCAGCTAACCACCAGACTCGGACATTCGCTCGGCCGTCTCCCTTTTGGAAGCCGGGGCCCTGGAATGGCTTGGCGGGCGGTGAGGCACCACAAAGGAGGCCCCGGCCTGCGCCGGGGCGACGTATATACGTTAGAGCCGCTCCCACCACATCCAGCCATTACGCCACGCGCCCGAGATTACCGCCGACGCCACACCGCGCGCACGCCGAGCGTCACCACGCCGAGCGTCAGCGCCGCCAGGATCGCCCAGCCGGCCATCACGCCGATGCCGCGCGCGAGTGCCCAGAGCAAGGCTTCGAAGAACCGTCCGATCGCGACGGAGAGATGTACCATGCTGTCCGCCTGTATGTCCGGTCCGGGAGTGGGATGGCGCAGTATCGCGGCCGACGATGGCGAAGTCGAGGCGGCTGTCCCTCGCGGTATGCGAACCGAGCGGTCGCACAACAGCGTTTCCGCAATCTTTCCGCACGCGTATGAGCGGGTGCCATGACCTCCGCTGATCGCCTCCCCGCCGACCTCACCCCCGATACCGAGCATCGCGGCCTCGTCGGGCTGCTCCCTGCCGCCGCGCGGCCGTTCGCGCTGCTCGCGCGGTTCGACCGGCCGATCGGATGGTGGCTGTTGTTCTGGCCGGGCGCGTGGGGTGTTGCGCTCGCAGGCGGCGCGGTGACGCGCTGGGACTTGATCCTGTGGCTGTTGCTCGGCAGCATCGCGATGCGCGGGGCGGGGTGCGTGTTCAACGATATCGTCGACCGCGATCTCGACCGGCAAGTCGCGCGCACGCGCAGCCGTCCGCTGGCGAGCGGGGCGGTGTCGCTCAAGGCGGCGTGGGTGTGGCTGGTGCTGCTCAGCTTGATCGGGCTGGTCGTCTTGCTGCAGCTCAGCCTCTCTGCAGCGGTGGTTGCGGTGGCGAGCCTTGCGCCCGTCGCCGCCTATCCCTTCATGAAGCGGATCACCTGGTGGCCGCAGATCTGGCTCGGGCTGGTCTTTTCGTGGGCGGCGTTGGTCGGGTGGAGCGAGGTCACGGGCGCACTGAGCGCGCCGGGGCTGCTGCTCTATGCCGGATCGATCTGCTGGGTGGTCGGCTATGACACGATCTATGCGCTGCAGGACCGCGAGGACGATGCGCTGATCGGCGTGCGATCGTCGGCGCTGCGGATGGGGCGGCGGGTGCGGCTGGGCGTCGGGCTGTTCTATGCGGCGGCGCTGGTGCTGTGGGCGGCGGCGATCTGGGTGTTGCGGCCCGATGCGCTGGCGCTCGTCGCGTTGCTGCCGGTGGCGGGGCATTTCGTGTGGCAGGTGGCGACGCTGGCGCCCGACGATGGCGCGGGGGCGTTGCGGCGGTTTCGCTCGAACCGGTTTGCCGGGCTGCTGGTGTTTCTGGCGTGCGTCGTCGTCGGGACGCCGTGGCCGTATTGACCTACGTCAGTCACCCTCGCGAAAGCGAGGGTCCCGCTTCTTCCGCGCACCGCGGGGCAGAAGCAGGATCCCCGCTTTCGCGGGGATGACGGGGGTGGGGTCGTGCCGCGGAGGCTTCGCCCGGTCCGAAGCGCCGGAGCGGGCTCGATGCCCTGTCTCTTATACACATCT
>NZ_JASJVC010000146.1:0-2043 GCF_035019905.1 Sphingomonas sp. 10B4
AGATGTGTATAAGAGACAGCCCCTAGCCCCTCCCGCAAGCGGGAGGGGGATGAGGCAAATCAGGCGAACGCGGTCTTTGGAATATGCGTGATCCGGCAGCCGAGGTCCGCCTCGCCACTCGCCACCACATAGCGGTCGCCGGCATCCGCGATCCCAGTCGTGAACACGACATTGTCGAGATACATCAGATCCTTGATCGGCTCGGTCAACGCCGGGTTGGCTTCGATCAGCGGATCGTGGCAGGTCCGCAGCACAACGCTCGGATCGTCGCGATCGAGCACTGACCAATAGGTGCGGTACACGCCGACCACGCCCATCGGCTCGACCCCGTGCCACAGCGTCAGCCAACCCTCGTCCGTCAGGATCGGCGGTGCGCCGCCGCCCATCCGCGCGGTCGCCATCGTCTTGGCGTGCGGGCGGATGCCGGGCTTGTCGTACGGCTTCCAATGAAGCGCATCGGGCGAACTCGCGAGGTTGATCGACGGGCCCGAACGCCACTCGCTCCCCGGCGGATAGGCGAAATACAGATCGCCGAGCGGGCGCGTCTGCGCATAATATTTGCCGCCGATCAGCCCTTCGAAGATCAGCATGTCCTTGTTCTGGTGATCGAGCACGATCCCCTCGAGCTTCCAGTCGAGTGCGTCGGCGGACGTGTACAGCGTGGTCGAATGCCGCTCGGGGCTGACCGAACAGGTCGTCATCAGATAGCGATCGCCGACCTTGCTGATCCGCGCATCCTCGACGCCGTAGCATTGGTACGGCGCCTGCGGTGCGATCGCCTTGTCGTAATGGACCTGCTCGACCTTGGTCCCGTCGGCGTTGAGCTCGACCGGCAGCAGCCACGACAGCGAGGTCAGCGCCATCACCTTCCACCCGCCACCGCGCATCATGAATTTGCGCGGGTCGGCGGTGTCGACATATTCGAGCGGCCAGGCGTCGAGCGCATAGCTGTGCTCGGTCCAGCGGATCGCATGGATGTGCTGGTCGTGGATCGGCGTCTTGAGCGCCTCGGCGACGCGCACCATCAGCAACAGATTGCCATTGGGCAGCCGCGTCATCCCCGGGTTGAACGCGCCGAGCACATAGGTCTCGGCATCGACCTTCCCCGCCAGCGGCGAGCGGGAAAGATCGACGTCGCCGGGCGAGAAGATCAGCGCATCATGCGAAAAGGTCATTCACCCTCCTGCGCCCGCGGGGAAATCACGAGCTGTTGGATCACGGTCCGCCGTGGCTGGGTCAGCATATAGTGCACGCCGACCGCAATGTCCTCGGCACGGAGCGAGGTTTCCTCGTGGATCATCTTGCGCTGCTCGTCGGGGGTGATGTCGGGGAGCTGCATGTTCGAGCCGGTCTTGCCAGGCTCGATCAAGCCGACCTTGATCCCCTTGGGGCCGAGTTCGCGGCGGAGCGCCTCGGAGAAAGCGGCGATGCCCGCCTTGATCCCGGCATAGACGGTCGAGCTCGGCCCGAGCACGTGCGCGCTCATCGAGCCGATCAGGATGATGTCGCCGTGCCCTGCGAGCTTGTCGACCGCGGCGTGCGCGCTGAGCAGATAGGCGGTGAAATCGACCGCGATCGCATAGCGCAGCTCTGGCTCGCTCATTTGCGTGAGGCCACCGGCAGCGACCGCGGCGTTGATGACCGCGCAATCCATTCCGCCGAGATAGTCGCTGGCTTGCTTGAAGAAGCTCAGCACGTTCTCGGGATCGGACAGCTCGGTGGTGATCCCGTCGGCCTCGCCGCCGACTTCGCGGATCCGCTCGAGCGCATCGTCGAGATATTCGGGATTGCGCCCGCAAATGAACACCTTGGCACCCTCGGCCGCGAGGAGAACCGCGATCGCGCGACCGATTCCGGTGGTGCCCCCGGTGATGGCGACGCGCTTGCCTTTCAGGCTGGTCACGGCGGTATGCGCGTCGGTAACGGTCTTCATGCAGGGCTCCTGTTATGTCGTATGCAGACGCGCCGATGTGCGCGCGGTTCCGCTTCTTCTACGCCCCCCCTGGAAGGGAGGGGTCGGGGGTCTGTCTCTTATACACATCT
>NZ_JASJVC010000147.1:0-2067 GCF_035019905.1 Sphingomonas sp. 10B4
TCGCAGGAGGCAGTCCATTCCAGACCATCCTCGGTGCCGTCTCTGCCTTATAGCCGGTAGGGGGTGGGTAATTACTGTCGACCAGCCTTGTCATCACCGTATAGCTCGTATGACGCTGTGCCCGCAGTGAACTGGCCCAGGTCGCATGACGGCTTTTTCCCTGCCGCACTCGAATAGTCGATGTGCATCAGCTTTGGCAGCAAGCTCATAGAAGCGACGATGTTCGCGTCTGCTTGAACAGTCATATCGATTGGTTTTGCGACAGCTCCAGTATCAGACGATACGGAGCACTCGGCCAAAGCGGGGCTTGCCGCGACAAAAATTGCTACAGCCGCGCACACGGCCAATCGATTACGCACAAGCGGTCCCCTAAAAATCTCGCGGATAGCTCACGCGTCTTGGCGCGATCGTCAAGCGCGATATCCTTATCTGGCGTTTACCAGCTATTCCTGATGCAAAATTCACACAGAGCCTGTGAAAACCCGGCCTGAGGATTCCCGTAGATCGCAACAGATGGTATGTTTCTGGCATGGCGCATCTGTCTGGAACGGACCGCTCGCAGCTCCTGCTGCTGCCCGAGGCGGTTGATGATTATGTCGGACCGGATAATCCGGTCCGGTTCATCGAGGCCTTTGTCGACGGGCTCGACCTTGGTGCAGCCGGGTTCGTGCGTGTACAGCCCAAGGAAACGGGCCGCCCGGGCTACGATCCGGCTGATCTGCTCAAGCTCTACATCTATGGCTACCTGAACCGGATCCGGTCGAGCCGTCGCCTCGAAGCCGAGACCCACCGCAATATCGAGGTCATCTGGCTGCTGCGGCACCTCAAGCCGGACTTCAAAACCATCGCCGACTTCCGCCGCGACAACCGTGCAGCATTCAAGGCGGTGTTCCGCGAGTTCGTAGTGCTATGTCGTCAACTCGACCTCTTCGGGCGCGAGCTCGTGGCGGTCGACGGCACGCGCATCAAGGCGGTCAACAACAAGACCTGAAACTTCACCCGAGCATCACTGGCCAAGTTCATCCAGGACGCCGACGAGAAGCTCGCCAGCTACATGAAACGGCTCGACGAGGGGGATGCCGACGAGGACCGCACGCCAGGTGGCGGTTCGGGCGGCGGTGACGACAAACTGGCCGAGAAAATCGCCGCCATCCAGGGCAAGCGCGATCGTCACAAGGAGATGCTCGCCGAACTAGATCGCACCGGCGCCGACCAGATATCGCTGACCGATCCGGATGCCCGCGCGATGGCGCGCATGACCAAAGTGGGGGTCGGCTACAACATCCAGCTCGCCGTCGACGTGAAGCACAAGCTGATCGCGGAGCAGGCGGTGAGCAACCAGGTCCTCGACCTGGGCCTGCTCGCGCAGACCGCGACCGCAGCAATGGAAGCGCTTGGCGTCGAGCGGATCGAGGCCGTCGCCGACCGGGGGTACTTCAAGATCGAGGATATTGAAGCCTGCGAGGCGGCCGGGGTTACGGCTTATGTGCCCAAGCCAGTCCGCGGTCCCGCCGTGCGCGAGGGCTTCTTCGGCAAAGAGGTGTTCCGCTACGAGCCTGACCGGGACGTCTTCGTTTGCCCGGCCGGGGCAGCACTTTCGCCGCGCTACCGGGGCAAGTCGCGCGACAATGTGAAGGTTGACTATGCCAACCGCGGTGCCTGCAAGGCGTGCGTGCTGAGATCGCGCTGCACTCGCTCATTCCGCCGCGTCTCGCGCCTGGAGAACGAGGCCGTTCTCGACCGCATGTCGGCGCGGTTGGCGGCCAGGCCCGAGATGCTGGACCACCGGCGAAACAGCGTCGAGCATCCCTTCGGCACCATCAAGCAGTGGATGGGCCAAGGTACGTTCCTGATGCGCCGCCTCGAGAACGTTCGCGGCGAGTTCAGCCTGACCGCGCTCGCCTATAATATCAGACGGGCCATCACTCTGGTCGGTGTCCCGGGCCTGATCGCCGCGGCGAGGGGGTAAACCGGTCTTTTCGCGCCCCAATGAGAGGTGGCTCGGTTCATTTGAACAGCTCGGCGCGATTGCTAAGTGGAGCGTCCGCCGGTTTCATGCCGCTGCGA
>NZ_JASJVC010000148.1:0-1995 GCF_035019905.1 Sphingomonas sp. 10B4
ATCATGTTGGAACATGAATCGCTTCCGGACCACAACGCAACCTCTTTTCCGGCTCCTCAATGAGTCAGGCTATATATCGAAGAAATGCGCCGTGGATCGAAGGGGATCGCCGACTTCCGGCTACGGCTATACTGGGAGCAGTTCCGACAGATCAGACTGCCTGTGCCCCCTATCGAGGAGCAGCGCACCATTGCCGCAGAGGCCGATGCAATCACGAAGAGAGCTGCGGGACTGACAAAGCTGATTGAGATGTCGCTCGATCGACTACATGAACGACGCCAAGCTCTGATAGCCGATGCCATCTCTGGGCGCATCAACGTTACGCAAGCGGAAAAACGAAAGAATGCCGCATGACCACGACGCACAGCCCCCATGCGGCCCACCTCGAGAACGTGCTCGAACAGCACATGTGCGATGAACTCGTCGCGCACCAGGGATACCGTCTACGGTCGAGTAGCGATTTGGATCGTGACCTGGCGCTCGACAAGGCGCTGGTCCTCGAATTCGTGACGTCGACCCAGCCGGACGAATGGGCCAAGCTGGAAGCCCAGTATTCCACATCGGCGGACGTCGAATTTTTCAAGCAGCTCGATGCCAACCTGAAGAATGTTGGCACGCTCGGCGTGCTTCGTCACGGAATCAAGATCGTGCCGGGCATCAAGCTGCGCCTGTGCGCCTTCCAGCCCGCCTCCAGTGTCAATCCCGAGCTGACGGCTCAGTATGATGCCAATATTCTCTCGCTTGCGCGGCAGGTGCGTTACAGCAGGCGGAACGACAACGAGATCGATGTCGTAACATTCGTCAACGGCATCCCCGTCGCCACGTTCGAGCTCAAGAACGAACTCACCGGGACGACCTTCAAGCATGCAGAGAAGCAGTATCAGAAGAATCGCACCCCGGCGAACGAGCCGCTGCTGACATTCAAGCGCGGGGCGCTGGTTCATTTCGCCATGGACGAATCCAACATCTCCATGACGACGCGCCTGATGAACGGGAAGACAAGGTTCCTGCCGTTCAATCGGGGCACGGATGAAGGCGGTGCAGGCAACCGGGACGTGCCCGGTGACTTCCGCACCGCCTATATGTGGGCGGACCAGCCAGACGGCCTGGCGGCCTTGTCCAAGGATGTGATCCTCGACATCATTGGCGGCTTCATGCACCTGCTTGTTGAGGAAACGCCTGGGAAGAACAACGTGCCTGAACGGCGCGAGACGATGATCTTCCCGCGCTTTCATCAGCTCCACGCCGTGCGCAGGATGATGGCCGACGCGCGCGCACTCGGCACCGGCCAGAACTACCTGATCCAGCATTCCGCAGGTTCCGGGAAGTCCAACACCATCGCCTGGACTGCCCATCGCGCCATCACCCTGCATGATGACAACGACAGGCCGATTTTCGACACCGCCATCATCGTCACCGATCGCATCGTGCTGGATCGACAGCTGCAGCGCACCGTCGCCCAATTCGCTCAGACGGCGGGAGTTGTGAAGACCATCGACGGCACGTCTAAGCAGTTGAAGGCCGCCCTCGCGTCGGGCGCGCGGATCATCGTGACCACGATCCAGAAGTTCTCGACCGAGCACCTGACCACCCTCTCCGGCATGGCGGACAAACGCTTCGCGATCATCGTGGACGAGGCCCACGGCAGTCAGTCCGGCAAGAGCGCCCAGGCGATGACGGAAGCGTTGTCGCGCGAGGATGCCGAGGACGAACGGACGATCGAGGACATTGTGGCCGACTATCAGGCCGCGCGAGGACCGCAGCCGAACATCAGCTTCTTCGCCTTCACCGCGACACCGCGCAACGTCACGCTGGAGCGGTTCGGTCGCAAGGGCACGGATGGCCTGCCGCACCCTTTCGATCTGTATTCCATGCGGCAGGCGATCGAAGAGGGCTTCATTCTCGACGTGCTGCAGAACTATAGCCTGACTCATTGAGGAGCCGGAAAAGAGGTTGCGTTGTGGTCCGGAAGCGATTCATGTTCCAACATGATCC
>NZ_JASJVC010000149.1:0-1952 GCF_035019905.1 Sphingomonas sp. 10B4
GGCCCGCGTCATCATCATCGGCCCCAGCGCCCACCTTACCCACGGGGGGGCTGCGGCGCTGTAGCGCCGCAGACCTGTCCCCCCGTTGAACGCGTCAGATCGCGTCGAGGGCCTGCGCGAAATCGGCGATGAGATCGTCGGCATCCTCGACCCCGATCGAGATGCGCACGAGATTGTCGGTGATGCCGAGCGCTTGCTTGCGCTCGTCGGCGACCGACAGATGCGTCATCGCCGCCGGATGCGAAGCGAGCGTCTCGGTGCCGCCGAGCGACACGGCGAGCTTGGCGATTTTCAGCGCATCGAGGAACGCGAACGCCTCCTTCTCGCCGCCTCGCACGATCAGCGAGAAGGTCGAGCCCGCGCCGGTGCAGTGCCGCGCGTAGATGTCGGCCTGGCGCTCCATGCCGGGGCTGTCGGCGAGGAAGCCGAGATAGCCGACGCGCTCGACCTTGGGGTGGCCGCGCAGGAAGCCGCAGACCTTGACCGCATTCTCGCCCGCGCGGCTCATCCGCAGTTCGAGCGTCTCGAGGCTGCGCATCAGCATCCACGCGGTGTTGGGGTCGCAGATCGTGCCGATCGTGTTGCGCATCAGCCGGATCGTGTTGATGTGCGCCTTCGATCCGAGCACGCCGCCCGCGACGAGATCGCTATGCCCGCCGGCATATTTGGTCAGCGAATAGACGACGATGTCGGCGCCGTGCTGGAGCGGCTTGAGCCACAGCGGCCCGAGGAAGGTGTTGTCGATCGCGATCGGCGGCTTGGTGTCGCCGGTGAAGATCGCGTCGCGGCTCGCCGCCACTGCCTGGATGTCGACCAAGGCGTTGGTCGGATTGGCGGGGCTTTCGAGATAGATCAGCGCGACATTCCCAGTCGCCGCCTCGGTCATCACCGCATCGATCTCCTCACGCGTCGCGCCCGCCGGGAAATCGAGCCACTTCACGCCGAAGCGGCCGAGGATGCGTGCGATCAGCGTCTCGGTCGCGGCATAGAGCGGGCCCGAATGGACGATCGTGTCGCCGGGCTTGACCATCGACAGGAACAGCGTGGCGATCGCCGACATGCCGCTCGAGAAGACGAGCGCGTCCTCGGCCTCTTCCCACACGCCGAGGCGATCCTCGAGAATTTCCTGGTTGGGGCCGTTGAAGCGCGAATAGACGAGGCCTTCCGAGCCGCCCGGGCGCTTTCCGGTGACACCTTCGAAGTGGCGCTTGCCCGCGGCCGCATTGGGGAAGACGTACGTCGAGGTGGCGAAGATCGGGGGTTTCAGCGAACCTTCGGACAGCGCCGGGTCATAGCCGTGGCCCATCATCAGCGTCGATGGTTTCAGCTTGCGGTCGCCGATCTTCTCGATCGACGGCTTGGGCTTGGTGCGCGGGGCGACGCCGGTCAGATCGGCTTCGGTTTCGAGTTTGTCGGCCATGCTGCGTCCTCGCTAAAAATAGGGTAGGATCGTGTACCGCGAGATAGTGTCAATTGAAACCATCTGCGCGGTGGAGCGACGGGGGGACGGGACATGGCGGTTGCGGTGGTTTCGGTGCCGGTGCGCGATCCGGCGGCGGCGTTGGACTTTTATACGCGCGTGATCGGGCTCGCGGTGCTGCGCGACGAGCCGATGGGGCCCGCGATGCGCTGGATCCAGCTCCAGCCCAGCGATGGTGGCGCGACGATCGCGCTGGTGACGTGGTTCGATGCGATGCCGCCGGGTGGCGTGCAGGGGCTGATGCTGGGGGTCGACGAAGTCGATGCCGAATATGCGCGGATCGGCGCGCTGGGCGTGCCGCTGTCGCCGGTCGACGCGCAGCCGTGGGGGCGCTTCACGATGCTGAAGGACCCCGACGGCAATGGGCTGATCCTCGCGCAACTGACGACGCCTGAGGAATTCCGGACCCGCTGACCGCGCGCCTCCCCTCCCTGGAAGGGAGGGGCTGGGGGTCTGTCTCTTATACACATCT